>JABFWJ010000124.1 GCA_013362295.1 Thermoleophilia bacterium | reverse complement strand
GGCGAGCTCGCGGTCGTCGTGCCGCTCGTCGCGTGCCTGCTCGCGCTGAGCGCGTACCCGAACCTCGTTTCCGGCCACGCATTCGGCGGCGGATCGGCGGTCGTCAACTTCGCGTCTACGACTTCGACGGTCGGCAAGACGAGCTGCACCCGGTCCGCGAACCAGGGTTCGTGCCAGACCGTCATCACGGACACGGACATTCGCGGCACACGCGTCGACGTGGACGCAGGAGCGGCCCGATGATCGCCGCCATCGTCAAGCCGCACGTCGACTGGTTCACGCTCGCGCCGTCGCTGACGCTGATCGGCGTCTCCGGCGTGCTGCTACTCGTGGCCGTTCTCGTGCCGCGCCGTGCGCGCAAGCCCGTCTCCGCGGTCCTCGCCTTCGCCGCCTTCGTCGGCTCGTTCGTCTTCGCGATCGTCCTGGACGACCGCAGCTCCCGGGCGGCTGCCCAGGTGCACGACGCGATCTTCCGCGACCGGTGGGCGGCGCTCGCCCAGGTGCTGCTCGCGGGGTGCGGTGCGGTCGCAGTCCTGATCTCGTACCGCGAGCGCATGCGTGACGAGCACATCGCCGAGTACTACGCGCTCCTGACCGCGGCCGGAGCCGGCATGGCGTTCTTCGTGCAGGCGTCGAACCTGATGACGCTCTTCCTCGGGCTCGAGTGGTTCTCGATCGCGCTCTACGTGCTGACTGCGATCGACATCGACCTGATCGGGTCGCTCGAGGCCGGCCTCAAGTACCTGATCGTCGGGGCGGTCGGCTCGGCGACGCTGCTCTTCGGCTCGGCGCTCGTCTACGGCATCACCGGGCAGCTGTCGTTCGATCGCATCGCGGCCGCGGGGCACCGGCACGATGCGATGCTCGTCGTCGGGCTCGCGATGATCGTCGCCGGGCTCGGGTTCAAGGCGTCGGCGGCGCCGTTCCACATGTGGACGCCCGACGCGTACCAGGGCGCACCGACCCCGGTGACCGCGTTCATGTCGTCGGCGACCAAGATCGCGGCGCTCGTCGTCACCTACCGCGTTCTGACGACGGCGTTCCCGCACGACGAGCGACTGTGGACCGGTGCGATCGCCGCGATCGCGATCGTCTCGCTCGCGTGGGGGAACATCGGCGCGCTCGTGCAGCGGAACGTGAAGCGGATCCTCGCGTACTCGTCGGTCTCGCACGCCGGCTTCATGCTGATCGGCGTCGCGGCCGCGAACGCGCTCGGCGCGCGCGCGCTCATCTACTACCTCGTGCCATACGCGGCGATGTCACTCGGTGCGTTCGCGGTCGTCGCCGCGCGCGAGCGCGAGCTCGGCGTGCCCGTCACGCTCCAGAACCTCGCGGGCCTCGGCTGGGAACGGCCGTTCCTCGGCGGCTCGATGTGGATCTTCATGCTCGGGATGCTCGGATTCCCGCTGACCGGCGGCTTCTTCGGCAAGTTCTACGTCTTCGCCGCGGCGTACCGGCACGGCTGGTGGTGGCTGATCGTCGCCGGCGTGATCGCGACGATGATCTCCGCCTACTACTACCTCGGGATCGTGCGCGCGATGTACTTCCGCGAAACCGCCGAGCTGCAGATCGCGCCCGTCGGCGGTGCACCCAATCCGGAGGTGCTGCTGAGCGCGGGCGTCCTGATCTGCGTCGTCGTCACGGTCGGCTCGTTCTTCGCCGTGCAGCCGTTGATCGACGTCGCGAAGGACGCGGCGGGGGCGCTGCCCCTGTAAACCGAAGGGCTCGAATCTGGTTCGGCTGCGCCGAATCAGATTCGGGTTACGGCTTTGCGGCCGTGACGGCGACTCGGCGCAGGTACGGCAGCGCGGACACGCAGAGCTTGATCGCGAGCACGGCGAGGCAGCCGACGAGTGCAGAGGCGCCAAGCGGCGGCAGCGTCTGCGTCTGCGTCTCGGGCGAGCGTGCGGCGCACGAGACGACGAGCAGCGCGAGCGCGAGCGTCCACAGCAGCGCCTGCAGGCCGCCGACCGCGTCCTCGCGGCGCTCGAGGTAGTCGCCGAAGCCGGCGAGCGCCGAGACGGCCGCGAAGGGGATCGCGCCGAGCAGCGCATCGAAGGCGAGCCCGTGTGCACCGCGCGCGTCGGCGAACGCGGCGGTCACCACCAGCACGGCCGCGAGTGCTCGGCGTCCCACGACCCCATAGCTTCGACCTCGCGCCGGACGGTCCTTCTATGCTCACTCCGTTCTCGAGGAGAAAGGACCCGCATGGCGACACTCACCTGGCTCGGCCACGCCTCGTTTCGCATCGACACCGACGCCGGAAAACGGATCTACGTCGACCCGTTCCTGCAGAACAACCCCAAAACGCCGGACAACGAGAAGCAGCCGGAGCAGGTCGACATCATCGCGGTCACCCACGGCCATTCCGACCATGCGGGCGAGGTGCCCGAGCTGTCGAAGCGCTTCCCCGACGCCGAGATCGTGGCGCAGGTCGAGCTCAAGGGTTGGCTGGGCAAGCAGGGTGCGAACGTCGGCGACCTGCCGGGCCCGAACAAGGGCGGGACGCAGGAGATCGACGGCATCAAGTTCACGCTCGTGAACGCGTTCCACTCGTCGAGCTCCGATGAGGGCGACTACACCGGCGAGGCGTGCGGGATCGTCGTGCGCCTGCCCGAGGGGCCCAGCGTCTACTTCGCGGGCGACACGTGCGTCTTCGGCGACATGCAGCTGATTGCCCGGCTCTACAAGCCGGACGTGGCCGTCCTCCCGATCGGCGACTGGTTCACGATGGGCCCCGGGGAGGCGGCCGTGGCCCTCGAGCTGCTCGGCAACCCGCGCTGCGTGCCGTGCCACTGGGGCACCTTCGGGCTGCTCCCCGGCACCCCCGAGGAGCTCGGGAAGCTGACGAGCGCGCAGCTGGAGCGCGTCGAGCCGGGAGGATCGATCGAGCTTTGAGGGAGCGGTGGTTCGGGGCGACAGGACGGCGGGTTCCCGAGGTCGCGCTCGAGGGTCAGATCGACGTGACGGGCGCGCTCGTCCTCGACAGCGTCGACGCGGACGCCCTCCGCAAGGCACACGACGAGGGGCAGCCCGTCGTCGTCCGTGCCCACACCGCCGACGAGGTGAAGGCAGTGCTCGCGCGTCCCGAGGTCGCGGCGGCGCTCGTCACGGATCCCGCGCTGCTCGAACTCGACCTGACCGAGCTGACCTATGGCTGAGCCCGTAGTCGCCACGTACTCGATCGCGGCCTGCGACCTGGAAGCCGGCCAGTGGGGCGTGGCGACGCAGTCGAAGTTCCTCGCCGTCGGGTCGATCGTCCCCTGGGCCGCGCCCGGCGCCGGCGCGGTCGCGACGCAGGCGCTTGCGAACCCTCGGTACGGGCCGGACGGGCTCGCCCTGCTCGCGCAGGGGCTCTCGGCGACCGACGTCGTCGCGCGGCTGACCGAGGCGGACGACGGCCGTGCCGAGCGGCAGGTCGGCGTCGTCGACGGCCGGGGCGGCAGCGCGACGTACACCGGCTCCGAGTGCCTGGACTGGGCCGGGGGCCTCACCGGCCCGGGATTTGCCGTCCAGGGCAACATCCTCGTCGGCGAGGAGACCGTCGCCGCGCTCGCGACGACCTTCACGGCGGGCGAAGGCCGGCCGCTCGCCGAACGGCTGCTCGAATGCCTGGCGGCCGCCCAGGCCGCGGGCGGTGACCGCCGCGGCCAGCAGTCGGCGGCGCTCCTGGTCGTCGAGCGCAACGGCGGCTACGGCGGGCTCAGCGACACGCTCGTCGACCTACGCGTCGACGACCACGAGCAGCCGGTGGCAGAGCTCGCGCGCATCTACGGCATCCACGCACTGCTCTTCGGCAAGACGCCGCGCGGCGAATGGATCGACGTCGACGACGAGCTCCGGCGCGAGCTGACCGAGCGTCTGGGACGCCTCGGCTACGAGGGCGAGCTCGCGCGCGCGCTCGACGACTGGTCCGGGACGGAGAACCTCGAGGAGCGGGTCGACGGCATCGAGCAGATCGACCCGGTCGTGCTGCAGGAGCTGCGCAGCCGATGACGGAGCCGTACGAGATCGTCTCGCTCGACGACCTCGATCGCTATCCGGCGATGAGCGGCTCACCCACCTTGCTGCCGCTGCGCCGGCGCGTCGGCTTCCGCGCGTTCGGCGTCAACGCCTGGACCGCCGCGGTCGGCGCGCACGTGATCGAGCGCCACAGCGAGCGTGACGGCGACGACGAGCTGTACGTAGTCGTCCGCGGCCGTGCGACGTTCACGGTCGGCGACGAGACCGCCGACGCTCCGGCCGGCACGCTCGTGCACGTCCCGCCGAACACGCTGCGCGAGGCGCTCGCGGCCGAGCCCGACACGATCGTCCTCGCCCTCGGGGCCAAGCCGGGAGAAGCGTACGAACCGAAACCCTGGGAGGACTTCCACATCGCCTTCGCGACGCGGCGCGCGGGAGGCGTGAGCGAGGCGCGGGCGTTGATCCTCGAGACGCTCGAGCGGCATCCGGAGACGTGGCAGGGGCCGTACAACGCCGCCTGCTTCGAGGCACTCGAGGGGAACGCCGACGCCGCATTCGACCATCTCGGCGTCGCCGTCGCGCGGGCGCCGGACGAGGTGCGCAAGTACGCAGACGACGAGGATCTCGCCAGCCTGCGCGACGATCCCCGCTGGACGGAGCTGTTCGGGTCGTGAACATCGCGCACGTCGACGAGCTCGACGCGATCGAGATGCCCGACGGCTTCGTGTGGCGGCCGGTGCGGCGCCGGTTCGACATCCGCGCCTTCGGCGTGAACGCGTACACCGCACGCGAGGCTGGAGGACAGATCGTCGAGGAGCACAGCGAGACCCAGAACGAGCACGAGGAGATCTACCTCGTGCTGCGCGGCCGGGCCCGCTTCACGCTTGCCGGCGACGAGCACGAGCTCGGCCCGGGCCAGCTCGTGTTCGTCCGCGACCCTGCGCTGCGGCGGGGCGCCGTCGCGCTCGACATTGACACCGTCGTCCTCGCACTCGGCGGGAAGCCGGGCCGGCCGCACGAGGTCTCGGCGTGGGAGGCGATGTTCGCCGCGGTCCCCGCGGCGCGCGAAGGGAACTGGGCCGAGGCGATCCGCATCCACGAGGAGGCGCTCGAGGAGCACCCGGACGATCCCGCCCTGCTCTACAACCTCGCGTGCATGGAGGCGCGCGGCGGCCGCGCGCTCGACGCCCTGCTCCACCTGCAGCGCGCCGTCGAGCTCGACGCGACCTGGGCGGGACACGCGCGCACCGACTCGGACTTCGCCGCGATCAGGGGCGAGCCCGGCTTCCCGGCAGCCTGACGCCGCCGGCGAGAGCCCGTAACGACGGGACGGGATCCGCCTCCGGGCGCGCGACGAGCAGCACCGCCCCGTAGCCGTCCTCCGGATTCAGCGCGTCGACCAGGAGTTGCAGGCCGACCGCGAGCGCGAACGCCTTGTGCGCCAGCGGGCCGCCGAACGGGACGAGTTCCTCCGGCCGCGCGTGGCCTGCGAGGACGGCGCCGTACGTGACCGCGCCCATCGAGACGTCGGAGACGACCGGAGCGCCGTCGCTCGAGGGGATCGCGATCGCCAGCGGGTTCGTGCCGGCCAGCTGCTCGCCGCCCTCGGGATGCGCGAGACGGCGCGGCGAGGTCGCCGTGAGCACGCCGACGAGCCCGGCGTCGGCGAGGCGGCGCACCCAGTAGCCGAGCGATCCCGTCGGAAAGGTGCGCGAGCAGACGACCAGCCGCGCACGCGCGGGCGGGTCGTCGAGCTGCGCACGGACGACGGCCTCGAGGGTCAAGTAGCCGAGCGCGCCGCCGCCGTCCCAGCGTTCGTAGCCCGGCTCCGCCTCGATCCGGCTCGGCCGTGCGGCCGTGTTCAGCTCGGTCCAGGTCTCGAGCCACTCGATGCGCGAGACGCCGTGGCCGAGCTGGCCGCGCGCCTCGGCCTCGAGAAAGTGCGCGGCGAGACTGTCGACGTCCTCGGCGCCGAAGCCGAGCCGGGCGAGCCGGGAGCGTGCCTCGTCAGGACGCAAAGCGGACGACCGGCCAGCCGCGCTCGGCCGCAATGCGGCGCAGCTTGCGGTCCGGGTTCGCGGCGACGGGATGACCGACCGCCTCGAGGAACGGCACGTCGCTGTACGAGTCGGAGTAGGCAGTCGACAGCTCGAGATCCAAGCCCTCCGCCGCGGCGAGCTCGCGGAGTGCGTCTGCCTTGCCCGCGCCGTGCGCGGCGCGGAGCGTGCGACCCGTGTAGACCCCGTCGACGATCTCGCAGAGCGATCCGACCGCCCCGTCGAAGCCGAGATCGTCGGCAATGTGCTGCACGATCTCCTGCAGCGTCGCGGAGACGATGTAAACCTGCTCGCCGCGCGCGCGATGGCGCTCGAGCAGCCGCAGGGGCTCCTCGTAAACGAGCGGCCGCAGCACGGTCTCCATCGCGTCGCCGACGAGGTGCTGCATCTCGGCGACCGAGAACCCGTCGAGGATCTTCATCCCGTCCTCGGCCGCGCTGCGGACGCGCTCGGCGCTCGCTCCGCGCAGGACGAACAGCACCTGCCAGAACGCCGACTTAACGAGATCGAGCCGCGAGATCAGGCCGCGCCGCCGGAACGAGCCCGCGAGCGCGAGCACGGATGAGCGCTTGATCAGCGTGCGATCGAGGTCGAAGAACGCGGCGGCGTGCACCTACGAGACGAGCGGGAGCGTGCGCGTGAAGCCGCCCGCCCGGCTGGCGTCGATCGCCTGCGCGAGCTCGAGGATCGCCTGGGCCGGCTCGCAATCGGGGTCGCGGGTCACGAGCGGCACGCCGGCGTCGCCTGCCACGCGCAGGCGCGCGTCGAGCGGGATGCTGCCGAGCAGCGGAACGCCCAGCTCGCCGGCCAGCCGCTCGCCGCCGCCGCTGCCGAACACGTCCGACGTCATGTTCTCGACCACGCCGACGACGCGCATGCCGGTCTTCTGCGCCATCGTCGCGGCGCGGGACGCGACCTCCTGCGCGAGCGGCTGCGGCGTCGTCACGACGACGGCCTCCGCGCGCGGCAGCAGCTGACCGAGCGAGATCGACACGTCCCCCGTGCCCGGCGGCATGTCGACGAGGAGCACGTCGAGGTCGCCCCAGTGCACGTCCTGGAGAAACTGCTCGAGCGCGCGGTGCAGCATCGGGCCGCGCCACATCACCGGCTGGTTGTCGTCCAGGAAGAATCCGATCGACATCAGCCGCAGATCGCGCGCGACCGGCGGCACGATCATCTTGTCGACGACCACCGGCTTCTGGTCGATGCCCAGCAGGTGCGGGACCGAGTGGCCGTAGATGTCCGCGTCGAGCACGCCGACCTCGGCGCCCTGCGCCGCGAGCGCGGCCGCGATGTTCACCGTCAACGTCGACTTGCCGACTCCGCCCTTGCCCGAGGCGATTGCGACCACGCGCGTCCGGGGTGAGAGCTGAATGCCGCGCGTCTCGGCCCCGCCGCGCAGCTGCGTCGTCAGCGCGGCGCGTTCGTCGGGCGACATCACGTCGAAGCGGAGGCTCACGGCGCGGACGGAAGGCAGCGTGCCCACGTGCTTCCCGACCTGCTCCTCGAAACTCGAGCGAAGCGGGCACCCGGCCACCGTCAGCGCGATCGTCACCGACACGTCCGGGTCCTTGATCTCGATCTCCCGCACCATGTTCAGCTCGGTCACGGGCCGGCGGAGCTCCGGGTCGATCACGTGCCCCAGCGCCTCCAGGACCTCCTCGCGGGTCACCATCAGACGAGCGTAGCGAAGGGTGAGCGAGGTACGCCGTTTCGGGGATGCCGCGGCGCTCCTCGGACGTCGATGACCACCGTGTGACCGGCCTGCGGAACCGGCTCGAGCCCGCCGCGCGCGTCGTGCCCGACCTGGGCCTCTGGGCCTGCCTCGTGCTGCCGTGGATCACGGGCGTGGTGCCGTTCTGGGTGCACCTCGCGTACATCTTCGTGGCGCTCTCGGCATTCGACCGTCCCGAGAACCGGCGCGTGGCGGCACGGGTCGCGGTCGTCGCGGGCGTCGGCGGGACGGCGCTGCTCGTCGTTCCTGCGGATGCAGGCGCGCCGATCCAGGATCTGCTCGAGATCCCGGCCCTCGGGGCGCTGGCGCTCCTCTTCGCCGCGTTCGCCCGGCGGCGGACCCGCACCGAACAGGACATCCTGCGCGACAGGACCCGGCTGGCGCGGCTGATCGACGGGATCCCGCTGGCCGTGATCGCGTTCGACGGCGAGGCGCGCGTCGCCACGTGGAACAGCTGTGCGGAACTGCTCTTCGGCTGGCGCGCCGAGGAGGTGATCGGCCGCTCGAACCCGATCGTGACCGCCGACCAGCGCGACGAGTCGAACGAGCTGTTCGCCCGGATCGCCACCGGCGAGCGGCTGAGGGGCGTCGAGGTGACGCGCCGCGCGCGGGACGGGAGCACGCTCGAGCTCGCGCTCTATTCGGCGCCGATCGGCGGCGAGGGGGCGCTCGTCCTCTACGACGACATCCGCGAGCGCAAGCGGGCCGAGCGCGAGCGCGACCAGGCGCAGCACCGGTTCCGCGAGCTGATCGAGGCGCTTCCCCTCGTCACCTACATCGACCATGTCGACGAGCACGCGACGAACGTCTACACAAGCCCGCAGGTCGTCGACCTGCTCGGCTGGCGGCTCGGCGACTGGCAGGACGACCCGCATTTCTTCGAGAAGCTCCTGCACCCGGACGATCGCGAGCGCGTGATGGGCGAGGTCGTGCAGGCGAACGAGGGCACCGGGCTCTTCGACTCCGAGTACCGCCTCCGCCATCAGGACGGCCACTACGTCTGGGTACGCGACCGGAGCGCGATCCTGGACGACGGCGGCAGCGAGGAGCCGTCCGCGCGCGGCTTCCTGCTCGACATCACGCAGCAGAAGCGGCTCGAGGCGCAGCTCCTGCAGTCGCAGAAGATGGACGCGCTCGGACAGTTCGCAGGCGGGATCGCGCATGACTTCAACAACCTGCTGACGGGGATCGGCGGCTACGCCGACCTGGCGGCCGGCGCCACGGAGCCGGAGTCCGTCGTCGCACGGTGCCTGGACGGGATCAGGACGGCTGCCGGCGAGGCGGCGAGCCTCACGTCGCGCCTGCTCGCGTTCAGCCGGCGCAACGTGCCCGAGCGTGCACTCGTCGACGTCAACGCGATCGTGCGGGAGGCGGCATCGCTGCTCGAACGCCTCGTGCGCGCCGACCTTCGCGTCAACCTCGAACTCGCGCCCACGCTGCCGGCGGTCGCAGCCGATCTTGCTCAACTGAAGCAGGTTGTCCTCAACCTCGCGCTGAACGCACGCGACGCGATGACCGACGGCGGCACGCTGACGATCGAGACCTCCCACGTCGCCGATTCCGTGGTGCTCCGCGTGCGCGACACCGGCGTCGGCATGGACGCGGCCACGCGGTCACGTGCGCTCGAGCCCTTCTTCACGACCAAGCCCGAGGGCCAGGGAACGGGCCTCGGCCTCTCGGTGGTCTACGGCGTCATCGATGCTCTGGGCGGCCGGCTGTCGATCGACTCGGCGGTCGGACTCGGCACGATCGTCGAGATCGCACTGCCGGCCTCGGAGGGCATCGTCGGCGAGGCCGACGAGCCGGAGCGGGCCGCACCGGCCGGCGGCGCCGGGCGCGTCCTCGTCGTCGAGGACCGAGACGTCGTTCGCAACCTCGCGCGAGACGTGCTCGAGTCGTCCGGCTTCGACGTCGTCGCCGTCGCGGGCGGGCGGGAGGCGCTCGCCGCCTTCGCGGCGGACGCGCCGTTCAACCTCCTGCTCACCGACGTCGTCATGCCCGAGATGAGCGGGCCGGAGCTCGCGCACCAGCTGCGAGGCGACCGGCCGGCGCTTCCGGTGCTCTACATGTCCGGCTACACCGACGACGTCCTCGACCCGCACGAGCTGTCCCACGAGGCGACCGCCTTCCTGCGCAAGCCGTTCGGCAACGCCGACCTGATCGCCGCCGTGCACAGCGTTCTCGACGGACGGGGGAATCACGCCAATGGGGGATTGCCGGCCCCCCGCGCGGAGCCTAGGTATGTCTGAGATCAACGACGCGAGGCGGCGCGCGTGGAAGGAGCTTCCGATGGAACACACGCCGCCCACCTCCCGCTTCACCCTCCTTCGTGAGGAGACGGGACAGGCCCTGATCCTGCCGGCCGTCATGCTGGCCCTTCTGCTCGGGATGGCCGGGCTCGCGGTCGACGTGGGTAGCTGGTACCACGCCCAACGGCAGGCGCAGGCGGTCGCCGACGCGTCCGCTCTTGCAGCCGCCCAGGCGCTCCCCGACGACACCGCGGCCGCCACGACCCAGGCGCTCGACTACGCCGGCCGGAACGGCGGCGTGCTGGCCGCCTCCGACGTCACGTACTCGACCAAGTACCGGCCGAACGACACGGTGACCGTGAAGGTCCGCACGACCGAGCCGTCGTTCTTCGCGAAGCTCTTCGGCGTCGACAGCGTCACGATTCGCACCACGGCGAGCGCGCGCGCCTCCGATCTCGGCGAGGCCATGTACGCCGCGCCCTTCGCGATCATCAACACGCAACCGGAGCTCGCAGGCCCGGGCTGCCCCTGCTACCACGTGGCGACGACGCTCGACCTGCAGAAGGTCGGCCCCGGTGGATTCAAGATCATCAACATCGACGGGGCGCACGGCGGGAACCAGGGCCAGAACACGATCGCGGACTGGATCAAGAACGGCTTCGCCGGCCCGATGGGAATCGGCTGGTTCAACTCGATGCCGGGCGCGAAGTTCAACGCGGCCGAGGTCGATGCGATGGCGACGCGGTTGAACACCGACATGCTCTTCCCGATCTACGACACCGTGGACAACGGCGGCGCGAACCTCGCGTACAACGTGATCGGCTGGGCCGCGTTCAAGCCGATCGACTACGACTTCCAGGGCAGCAAGGGCTGGATCAAGGGATCGTTCGACAGGGTCACGTGGGCGGGGATCCCCGCCACCGGCGGGAACGGTCTCCACACCGGCCCGGTCACCGTCGGGCTCGTCGAGTGACGCCCCCGAGATACAGCGCGTTCTCGACGGCGTAGCCTTCCCAGTCGTTGTTGAAGTAGGCGAAGACCGCCGCCTGCGCCGACCACCGGCGTAGCCGTTCCGCCCATTCGTCGAGCTCGGCGTGCGAGTAGTTGCCGTTGCGGCCGCGCGTGCCGCTGTGGAAGCGGACGAGCGTGAAATCGGTCGTCAGCTCGTGCGTCTGGAACTCGTTCACCTGCGGCCGGTCGCCGATCACGAGCGCGACCTCGTGCTCCCGTAGGAGCGTGTACGTCTCGTCGGTGAACCACGAGGGGTGGCGGAACTCGAACGCGTGCCGCCGGCCGTCGTGGAGATGCTCGAGCGCCACGGCGAGACGGTCGAGATCGGCCTTGAACGTCGGCGGCAGCTGCCAGAGGAGCGGCCCCAGCTTCGGGGAGCGGAGCAGCGGCTCGATCCGCTCGTAGAGGAGTGGGAGGTGATCCGGGACGTCCAGCAGCCGCTTGACGTGCGTCAGGTACCTGCTGACCTTGACCGCGAAGGTGAATCCCGGCGGTGTCTCCTCGACCCAGCGCGCGACGGCCGTGGCCTTCGGAAGCCGGTAGAACGTCGTGTTGATCTCGACCGTGTCGAAGAACCTCGCGTAGTAGTCGAGCCAGTTCCGCGAGGCGCAGCGCGGCGGATAGAAGACCCCGTTTCGCCAGTGGGCGTAGTTCCAGCCCGAGCAGCCGATCCTGATCCGGCGCACAGGCGCAGGTTCCCACCTGAACACGGCGTGAACCGTTCGGCCGTCCAGTTGTAGGAGGCCCGATTCCACACGACACTCCAGGGATGAGATCCTTCGCGGTCCTGCTCGCGCTCTGCTTCGCGCTCGTCCCTGCGGCCCAGGCCTCGGGGCTCACCTACCGCACCGACAGCCAGGCGCAGAACTACCTCGAGCACGGCCTGAAGCGGTGGGCCGGGGTCAATCTGGAGTCGAGGAAGTACAGGCACAGGGTCGCGTTCTGCCTCGACGGCGCTCGCTCGAAGTACGAGAAGCGGCGCCGCCTGCACTTCCCGTCACGCAGGAGCGCGAGCGGCGAGACGCTCTACCACACCTTCACCTGCGCGCTCGCCGCCGCGGATCGCCTCTGGCATGTCTATCTGATCGCTCGCCCGCAGGGATTCAGCGTCCTCCCCGATCGGTGAGCGCGGCCGCGAGCTGCGAGCAGAGCTCGGCGTTCCCCGCCGCGGCGACCCGTGAGCGCCCTTCGAGATCGAGCGGGGCGGCGGCGAGCGGCGGCGCATCGGGCAACTCGATCGCGAGCCCTTGCTCGCGTACGAGCAGCTGCGCCGCCGCGATGTCGACGGAGCGGGCGGGTTTCAGCGACACCACGCCGTCGACGCGGCCGGCCGCGAGATGGCAGAGCGTGATCGCGAGCGAGCCCATGACGCGCAGGCGGTAGGCGACCCCGTCGAACCGGGCGGCGTTCTCGGAGACGTACGCGGTCGTCGTCGCCTCGAACGACAGGATCTCCAGCTCGTCCTTGGGACGCTCGGTGATCGGCCGGCCGTCGAGCAGCGCCCCGCCGCCTCGGGTCGCGGTCCACTCCTCACCGGTGCCGAAGTCGTACACGTAGCCGAACGCGACGTCGCCCATCGTGTCGCCGTCGGCGACGGCGATCGAGAGCGAGAAGAAGGGGATCCCGCGCTTCGCGTTCAGCGAGCCGTCGATCGGGTCGACGACGATGGTCCAGCGGCCGTCGCCTTCGATGCCCGCCTCTTCGCTGACGATGCGCACGTCCTCGGAGCGAAAGCGCTCGAGGATCACCGCTTCGGCGGCGGCGTCGATCGCGGTCGTGTCGTCGCCGCCCTCGCCCTCGCCGATCTTCGGCTCCCGCTCCGCGCGACCGGGCAGCTCTGTCAGCACCCGCGCGACGTCGTCGCGTGCGGCGCGGCACAGCTCCAACCACTTATCCAACGGGATGGAACAGCAGCCCGGAAGTCAGCTTCGGAAAGAAGAAGGTCGACTTCTGCGGCATCGTCTCGCCCGCCCGCGCGAAGCGCGCGACCTGATCGACGGTCACCGGCTCGAGCAGGAACGCCGCGGCCGCATCGCCGCGGTCGACGGTGGCGATCGCCTCGTCGGCATACGCGGTGTACGACACGCCGACCGGTGCGAGCGACTCGACGACGCGCGGCCCGAAGTCGTCGTCGCTCCGCACGCGGAGGTAGCGCCCGTCCCGATAGAGCGTCACGCCGCCCGCGGGCGCGTCCACCTCGTCGCCGGGCACCTCGCCGACTTCGCGGGCCAGCCGGTGCGTCGGGAAGATCTCCAGCCCCGGCGCCCGCGACGAGACGAGGATCGCGAACGTGTGTGTCGCCCCCGGGTTCTCCGCGCGGTAGGCGACCGCCGTCTCGTAGCGGTGATGGCCGTCGGCGATCAGGAGCGGCGTCTCGATCTCGATCTCGCCGCCCGCGACCGGCCAGGCGCGGGTGCGGACGCCGCCCTCCTCCACGTCGAGCGCGGGCGCACCGGCCGGGCGGTCGAAGACGGGGTCGGCGTCGTAGAGCAGGAAGATCGGCTCGAGCTGCGTGCGCGTCGCACGCAGCAGGCGGAGCCTTCCTTCCTTCGGCCCGGCATGCGTGCGCTCGTGCGGCAGCACCTGGCCGTCCTCGTACGGCGCGACGGGAACCGACGCGGCGACTCCCTCGCGCGTACGTGCGACGCCGTCCGGGCCCACGTAGTCCTGGGCAATCCACCAGTAGCGCTCGTCGTCCTGGACGAGCACTCCGCGCTCCTTCCAGTCGGCGAGCTCGGACGCAGCCTCCTCCTCGGACTCGGGGAGCGTCAGGTGGACGACGTTGTACGGGCTGCGCGCGAGGTAGTCGCGACGCTGCTCGTCCGAGATCACGTCGTACGG
This sequence comes from Thermoleophilia bacterium, assembly GCA_013362295.1. GTDB lineage: Bacteria > Actinomycetota > Thermoleophilia > Gaiellales > Gaiellaceae > PALSA-600. The sequence goes on along the minus strand of JABFWJ010000124.1, from coordinate 639 downwards.
CGGCGCGACGAGCCGGTCGAGCGGACCCGCAACGGCAGGGTCGTAGTGGAGGGCGCGGAACGGCTTCACGGTCGGCACTCCTGCAGACTAGTGATGGTGATCCGCACGCTGAAGCAGGCTGCGGCGTGGGTTGACAAGGTCGGCCTCGCGCTCGTCTTCCCAAAGGCCGACGTCGTGCTCCCCTCGCTGTGGGAGCAGGTGAACGGGAGCCCGGCGGACAACTGGGCCGTTCGGGACGAGGAGGGCGGTTTCGTCCGCTGGACGGAAGAGATGGCGTTTCTCTGGCGCGCGAAGGATGAGCTGCCGGCCCAGGGGCGTGTCTGCGTGGGGAAGCACGTTGCGCGGCTCGCGACCTGTGTCGCGCCGCGGCTCGTGCCGACGCTCGTCGCGGCCGGCGAGCCGTACGAGCCGGAAGAGCTCGAGGCGGAGATCGTCGCCGCCGTCACCCGCGACGGGCCGCTCACGGGCCCCGAGCTGCGCGACGCCGTCGGCGCGTCGAAGAAGGACGTCGACAAGGCCGTCGCGGCCCTCCACCGCGGGCTCGTGCTCACGAACTCGCACCTCGTCGAGGAGGACGGGCCCTGGGGAGCGATCGCGCACGAGCTGCTCGCGCGCAAGTGGAAGCTGCCGAAACGGTTG
>JABFWJ010000048.1 GCA_013362295.1 Thermoleophilia bacterium | reverse complement strand
ACCAGATTGCAGCCCTGCGGACTCGACCCGCAGCTCGAACTGCTCGAATCTGGTTCGCCTGCGGCGAATCAGGTTCGATCCACTTCGCGAGCTTCGGTTGCACGCGGCGTCCGACGAACTCGTCGACCTCGCTCTTGAACGTCATTCCAAGACCACTTCCAGGTTCGGCTGTGCCGAATCAGATTCCGTGCTCGTCCGTCTGCATCCAGCGCCAGGTTCGCTGCAGGCCGTCGTCCAGCGAGACCGTCGCACGCCAGTCGAGCTCGTCGGCGATCCGCGACACGTTCAGCACGGAACGTCGAACGTCGCCGAGCCGCGCCTCCTCGAAGCTCGGCTCGCCGTCGGCGCCGGCGACCTTCGCCGCAGCGTCGTGCAGCTGCGCGATCGTCGTGCCCTCGCCGGTGCCGACGTTGTAGGGACCTCCGGTCCGGCCGACGGTTGCGAGCATCGCAGCGACCACGTCGTCCACGTAGACGAAGTCCCGGCTCTGGCCGCCGTCGCCGAAGATCGTCGTCTCGTCGCCCCGCGCCATGCGCTCGAGGAAGATCGCGACGACGCCGCCCTCGAGACCGGCGTCCTGCCGCGGCCCGTAGACGTTCGCGAAGCGCAGCGGGACGTGCGTCGTGCCGTGGATGCGATTCCAGCCGAGCAGGTACTCCTCACCGCACTTCTTCGCGATGCCGTACGGCGAGAGCGGAAGGAACGGGGCATCCTCGTCGGCGGGGACCGGGCACTCGCCGTAACCGGCGCCGCCCGACGAGGCGAAGATCACCTGCGCGCCGGGGGAGGCGAGCAGGACGTTGACCGTGCCGACGACGTTCACGTCCGCGTCGTACTCCGGGCGCTGCATCGAGGTCTGCACGTCTGCCTGTGCGGCCAGATGGAAGACGACGTCGGCCTCGGCTTCATAGCGCTCGCGGATGTCGTGCTCGAGCAGGGTCGCCTTCGGGTTGACGGACGCGCGCTTGCCGGTCGCGAAGTTGTCGACGACGACGATGTCGTCGCCGCGCTCGACCAGAGCGTCCACCAGGTTCGACCCGATGAAGCCTGCGCCCCCCGTCACAACGACCCGCATCGTCCGTAGATTAGTGCGGCATGTTCGTCACGTTCGAAGGAGTCGACTGGTCGGGGAAGAGCACGCAGGCGGGACTGCTCGCCGACTGGCTCACCGAGCAGGGGCGCACGGTGCTGCGGACGCGCGAGCCGGGCGGCACGCCGGTCGCGGAGGCGGTGCGGGACGTCGTGCTGCACGGACACGACATGTCCGCGTGGGCGGAGGCGGCGCTGTACGCGGCCGCTCGCGCCGATCATGTGGCGCTCGCAATCCGTCCGACGCTCGAGCTCGGCGACGACGTCGTCTGCGACCGCTACATCGACTCGTCGGTCGCCTACCAGGGCATCGCGCGCGGCCTCGGCAAGGAGCGCGTCCTCGAGCTGAACCTGACCGTGACCGAAGGTCTGTTGCCGGACCGGACCTTCCTCGTCCTGCTCGATCCGGAGCACGCGCGCCGCCGCGGCGCGGGCCGGCCCGACCGCATCGAGCGCGAGGGCGAGGGCTTCATGCGCCTCGTCGACGAGGCGTTCCGCTCGCTCGCGGCCGAGAACCCGGAGCGGATCGTGACGGTCGACGGCTCTGCGCCCCGGCACGAGATTGCGAAGGAGGTCCGTGAGCACGTTCGCGCGCTTCTCTGAACACCCGGAGGCCGGGCGGCTGCTCGACGCCGCGCTGCGCGAGGGGCCGGCGCACGCGTACCTGTTCCACGGGCCGCCCGGTGTCGGCAAGCGCGAGGTCGCGCGCACGTTTGCACGCGAGCTGATCGGCACGTCGCGTGCGGTGCACCCCGACCTGTACGAGCTGGACGCGCTCGGCGAGATGATCCGCATCGACGCGATCCGCGAGCTCCGCCGCGACCTGCACATGCGCCCCTTCGAGGCCGACCGCCGCGTCTACCTCCTGCATCGCGCGCACCTGATGAACGAGGACGCCGCCGACGCGCTGCTCAAAGACCTCGAGGAACCTCCGAGCTACGCGGTGATCGTGCTGGTCGCCGACGACCTGGGTTCGCTGCCGGAGACGATCCTCTCGCGCTGCCAGCTGGTGCCGTTCAGGCGCCTGTCCGAGAAGGTGATTCGCGAGCTCGTCGACGCGCGCGCGCCGCAGCTGGACGAGGAGGGCCGTGCGGCGCTCGCGCGGGCCTCGGCCGGACGCCTTGACAGGCTGGAGCGCCTGCTCGACCCGGCCTCGGTCGCCCGCCGGGATGCCCTCGTCAGCCAGGCTCGCGCTGTGTACCGCGACCCGCTCTTCGACGCCTCGGGCGCTGCGTCGGCGGTGCTCGCGAACGCCCAGGAGCGAGCTGTCGAGGCGCGGGAGACGGAGGAGGCGCGGATCGCCGAGCTCGATCTGACGGCGCGCGAGGCCGAGCAGCGCGTCAGGCGGGCCGCCCGGGGAGCCGAGCGCGAGGAGCTGCTCGCCCAGCTGGAGGAGCTCGGGGCGTGGTACCGCGACCTCGTCGCGGTCGCCGTCGGGGCCGAGCAGGCGTCCATCCATCTCGATAAGCTCGCGGAGCTGCGCGAGGACGCGACTCGCGAGCGTCTCGTGGGTGCGGAGCGGGCCGCCGAGGCCGTCCGGGAGGCCTGGCGGGCGCTCGAGGAGTTCAACCTGGCGCCCCATCTGGCCTTCGAAGCGCTCTTCGTGCGCATCGGCCGGGAGCTCGCGGCATAGGTTACAAACGTGAATGTAAAGGTTGCTCAGGTTCCCTTTTACTTTTGCCGATGGGCGACTAACACTGAGGCGGGCGCCGTTGGGCGGACGGCGCTCGTTGAATCGGGAAGTGCGGCGCTTCCCACAAGGGAGAGAGAGACAGCGATGGTTGCCGTTCCGTCTATAGGTCGCGCTACGCAGGTCACCCCGCGGCGTGCCGCCCCGGAAGCAGACGCGACCCGCGACCTCTACGAGCGCTACGCACGCCAGATCTACTCCTACTGCCTCCACCAGCTCGGCAACCGCGAAGAGGCCGAGGATGCGACCCAGTCGACGTTCCTCAACGCCTTCCGCGGCATCCAGCGCGGCGTCGACCCGGAGTTCGAGTCGGCGTGGCTCTACAAGATCGCCCAGAACGTCTGCTTGACGCGCCAGCGCTCCTCTTCGCGCCGGCGCCGGGTCGAGACGCCGGGCGATCTGGAGGCGATGCAGGACTACGTCCCTGCCCATCAGGCCGACTCGGACGAGCTCATCCGGCTGCCGGAGGCCCTCGAGTCGATGCCCGAGCAGCAGCGCAAGGCGCTGCTCCTCCGCGAATGGCAAGGGCTCTCGTACAAGGAGATCGCCGACGAGCTCGACCTCTCGCAGGCGGCCGTCGAGACGCTCCTCTTCCGGGCCCGGCGCTCGCTCGCGAACGGCTTGATCGAGGCTCCGGAGCGGAAGGCCGCCGTCGGGAAGCGTCTCCGCCGGAGCGGCGATGCGGGCTCGGCGATCGCGATTCTCAAGTCGATTCTGTTCACGGGTGGTGCCAAGGTGGCCGCCACGGTCGCGACGGTCGCGGCGACGTCGGTCGTTGCGGCAACGCCCGTCACGCGCCACGCCGTCGAAGACGTCGTCACACCCGGTCACGACCCGCAGCCGGTGGCGCACCACGTGCAGAAGAAGCCCGCGGCGACGCACGCCGCCGCGAGCCGCTCGAAGGGGACGCTGTCGCTCGTTGCGGCTCCGCCGGCGGCGGCGACGCCGAGGCCGGTCGAGCACCGGATCGTCTCGCACCGCGTGCGCCACGTGCTTGCCCGCGTCGCGTTCAGGCCCACGCACCACCTCCGGGCAGCCGTCGACGCCGAGAACAGCGTGCGGGTCGCGACCCCGCCGCCGGCCGCTTCCCCGCCCGCTGCTTCGCCGCCTGCTGCTGCCCCGCCCGTCACCGAGGCGCCTGCGCCGGCTCAGCCCGAGCCGACGGCGGCGCCGGTGGCTCCGGCCGTCGTCGCCCCGGCGCCTCCCGCGCCGGCGAAGACCGACGACGCGAAGAAGGAGCACGGAGTCAAAGCCGACGGGAACAAGGGCGAGCACG
>JABFWJ010000200.1 GCA_013362295.1 Thermoleophilia bacterium | reverse complement strand
GAGCTTCGCTGCCGTGCGAGGGATGTGCCGCAGGTTGTTCATGGCCGCAGATGCCCCGCCGAGGCGGCGCCTTCACAGAATCGACCGTTTCGGGAGAAGGGCCTTCCCCCATGCGAGGTAGTTCCGTCGGAAAACGGTCGGGAGGCTCTACGCCGCCTCGACGGCTGTGTCCTCGTCCCGGAGCGGCGGGATGGCGTCGCCGGCGTGCGCCTGGGTCCGCAGCGGTACCTCTCGCAGCAGCCACGTCAGCGCGAACGCGACGAGGGAGATTCCGGTCGCCGTCAGGAAGACCGGGTGCAGAGCAGCGGCGAACGCATCGACGAACGCCGTGTGGGCAGCCGCGGGCAGGTGACGGATGCCCTGGGGGTTGATCGCCGCCGGCACATGCGTCCCCTTCGGCAGACGGGAAAGGAGCTCGACGTGCACACGGTTCGCGAAGATCGTGCCGAAGACGGCGACGCCGATCGAGCCGCCGATCTGACGGAAGAGCGTCGAGCCGCTCGTCGCGACGCCCATCATCCGCGGATCGACCGCGTTCTGGGCGGCCAGCACGAGGACCTGCATCGTCATTCCGATGCCGAGCCCGACGACGAGCGCATAGAGCGCGGTCACGTACGTCGGCGTCGAGACGCCGAGCCGCGACAGCAGGAACATGCCGACCGCCATGATCGCCGTGCCGATGATCGGGAAGACGCGATAACGGCCCCGGCGGGTGATCAGCTGGCCGCTCAGGATGGAGGAGATGAGAACGCCCGCCATCAGCGGCGTCAGCTGCAGCCCCGACTTCGTCGGGCTCGCGCCCTTCGTCACCTGCAGGTAGACCGGGAGATACGTGACGGCGCCGAAGAGCGCGAAGCCGACGACGAACCCGACCGCGCCGGTCGCGGAAAAGATGCGGTTCCGGAACAGCGAGAGCGGCATGATCGGCTCGGCCGCGCGCGACTCGACGCGCACGAACGCCGGCAGGAGCAGGATGCTCAGGAGGATCAGTCCGACGATCTGCCACGACGCCCACGGCCAGGTCGTCCCGCCGAGGCTCGTGAAAAGGATCACCGAGGTCAGAAGAGAGCCGAGGATGACCGCCCCCGCGTAGTCCATCGCGTGGCGGTGTGTGGTGGTGCGGGCGTGGAACGCGAATCCGATCACGGCCAGCGCGATCGCGCCGACCGGCAGGTTCACGTAGAAGATCCAGCGCCAGGAGAGGCTGTCGACGAAGAAGCCGCCGAGGAGCGGGCCGATCACGGTCGATACGCCGAACACGCCGCCGAAGTAGCCCTGGTAGCGGCCCCGCTCGCGCGGCGGGAAGATGTCCCCGACGACCGCGAGCGTCACGACCATGAGGCCGCCGCCGCCGAGACCCTGCAGCGCCCGGAACCCGATCAGCTCGACCATGTTCTGGCTCAGCCCGCAGAGCGCGGAGCCGACGAGGAAGATCACGATCGCCGCCTGGAGCACGAGCTTGCGTCCGTAGAGGTCGCCCAGCTTGCCGTAGAGCGGCGCCGCCACCGTCGAGGCGAGCAGGTACGCGGTGACGACCCACGAGAGGTGCGACAGCCCGCCGAGGTCGCCCACGATCGTCGGCAGCGCCGTCGAGACGATCGTCTGATCGAGCGACGCGAGCAGCAGGACGAGCAGCAGCGCGATGAAGATGAGGCGGACGCGCGGGGCTTGTGTCTCGGACATCCGAGGTACTATAGCATCAAGATGAAACTATTGCGTGAGGTAAATGTTGACCCGGCGAAGTGATCGCGACACGACCAGCATTCTTCTCGACCTGTCGCGCCTCCTACGAAACCTGACAAGGCTCGTGGGCGGCGCCGACGACGGGCCGGCGATGACGGCCACGCAGCGGATCGCGCTCGTCGAGCTCGGCGACGGCGGCTCGATGCGGCTGAACGACCTCGCCGGGCGCATGGGCGTGAGTGCGCCGACTGCGAGTCGCAGCGTCGACGCACTGGTCGAGCTCGGCCTCGCAGAGCGTTCACCGGACCCGAGCGACCGCCGCGCTGTGCGAATCGACCTCACGCCGGTTGGACGGGAACTCCTCGAGGATCGCCAGGCAAAGGCGCAGGTCGCCTTCGAACCCGCCGTTGCGGCTCTTTCCGCCTCCGAGCGCAAGCAGCTGTCACTGCTGCTGCACCGGATGACGGACGCCCTCCGCGAGCATTAGCCGCGCGTGTGCTTGAGCGACGACTCGCGGCGCTGCGCCTCCGCGAGCGTCAGCGACCCCGTGCACACACTGTGGTTCAGGTCGTTCTCGACGCGGTCGACGTCGGACGCGCGCGGATTCGGCTCGGGCCACAGGTTGCGCGGATCGCGCGGGTCGCCGCCGAGCTCGAGGCTGATCAGATGATCTTCCTGGAAGCCGGACGGCGGCCCGCGCAGGCCGTACTCACGGAGCTGGCGTCGCTTCAGGTCGTTCGTGTAGGAGACCGGCGGCCGGACCGTGCGAGTCCATCCGTGCCGGCAGATCGTCGTCCCGATCGTCGATTGCGTCACCGTGGGATTGAGGGCGCCCGGCGTGCGTGTCCAGCTGGCGACGACGACGGCCGCACGCTCGGCGGGTGAGCAGCGAACGAGCACGCTCGCCGCGATCGCAGCGGCCGCGGCGAAGAGCGCGAGTTCCAGCACCGTGAGACGCATGCGATCCACGGTACGAACGGGCGCGCGCGGCGCAAGTGTCCCGGACGAGAAGTTGCACTTTTGTCGCTCTTTCGTTCGTGCTGCGTCACGCGTCGTCGCCGACGAGCGACCACACTGCAACGGCAAGCCATGGAACGCCGATCACATCCGTCTGCAGCCCGAGGAAGAGCACCGCCGCGAACGCCGCCCCGAGCCACGCACGGCGTCGCAGCGTCGCGCGCAGCAGCGCAAGAGACCAGGCCACGAAGAGCAACGCGCCGAGCAGCCCCGCCTCGACGCCGAGCTCGGTGTACGTCGATTCGCCCGCCTTCGGCGTCACTTTCGTGCGCAACGCCGTCACGCCGGCGTTGCCGAGCCCGTAGCCCCACGGGTGGTGCACGACGGTGCGAATGCCCTGCCGCAGCAACGTGAGATGCTCGCGCGTCGACGCCTCGTTTCCTGCGGTCGGATCGTGCGACACGTTCGGATGCTCACGCGCGTTGCGCTCCTGCACGCGCAGCTCGGCCGGCGTGAAGTGCGTCCGGGGCGCGAAATGGGTGTAGCCCTTGACGAACGCTCCGCCGATCACCACCACGGCGAGGGCGAGCACGACGGGCTTCGATGCACGGCGCATCGCCGCGAGGAGGAGCAGTCCGACGACGAGCGCGATCAGCGCCGCCCGCGTGTGCGTCCACAACAGAGCCGCGAAGACGAGCACCGCGAGCGGGATCCCCCACCTGCGCCGCAGGGGGACGAAGAACAGCGCCACGACGAGGAGGTAGCCCGTCGCGAGTGGCGACAGGAACGTCGACGTCAGCCGCCGGAACACGACGCCGTTGCCCGCGTTGTAGACGAAGTTCTCGGGGAGACCGCTGAGGCCGGTGTACGTGAGCCCGAGCTGGTACCTGAACCAACCCGCCGAGTGGCGCCACCACGAGAGCGGCACGGCGTACACGTCGATCAGCCCGAAGGCCGCGATGAGCGCCGCCGTCGCGAGCACGGTTCGGCAGAGCGCCGAGCGCTCGCCCTCGCGCAGGTCGAGGCCGCGCCCGAGGAAGTACGCGCCGACCGGCAACAGGTCGTGCCGAGCCGCGTACAACACGCCCTTGTGCGTCGCATCCCCGCCGAGCCACGACTGCGGGAGCAGCCCGTAGACGACGATCAACACTCCGAACGCGAGCCCGAGCCAGTCCGAAGCGGACGCCTTGAACGGCAGGCCGCGCCGCGCCCGGATCACGAGCGCGAGCGCGAGGACGAGCAGCGCGTCCTTCCACGCCGAGACCACCGTCAGCGCGGTGCCGCGGACGCCGGCCCGCCACAACTGCGACATGACCAGGTTGTGGAGCGCGAGCCCGACGATCAGGACGTGCAGCGCCCAGAGGGCAAACCTCCGAGCGCTCATTCAGGGCCGATCGCGATCAGCGTCATCCCGGTGTT
>JABFWJ010000182.1 GCA_013362295.1 Thermoleophilia bacterium | reverse complement strand
AGTCGCACGCTCGGCGCGCTCGCCTGTTGCAGCCGTGGGCGTCCGATCCGTGGCGCGTTCTCGGCGAGGCCCAACTGCAGCAGGGCGAGCTCGCGGCGGCCCGCAAGAGCTTCCGTTCCGGCATCGCGAAGAACCCGCACGACTGGCGGCTCTGGCTCGACCTTGCGCTCGCGAGCCCGCGTAGGGCTCGCCCGGCCGCCGCGCGACGGGCGCTCGCGCTGAATCCGCACAGCGTCGAGATGAACCGCATCCGACCGTTCCTCGGAGTGCCCCTGTAAGGAAACCGACGCGTGCGCGGGTACTGGTAGGTGCATGACGGATTTCGGACACGACGACGATCGGCTCCGCCTCGAGCAGGAGCTCCGCGCCGCGGCGCCGCAGGCCCGCGCGCTCTTCGTCGACGAGGTGGCGCGCCGCCTGCACGCCCAGCGGTTCGCGATCCGTCCGAGCCGCCTGCGGATGGGGCTCGCCCTGGCGTTCAGCTCGCTGATGATCGTCGCGCTCGGCGTTCTGGGGGCGCCGGGCTACATCGCGCACGCTGCGACCGCGGTCCGACAGGCAGTCACCGGCGGCACGGTCCCGGGCCCGACAGGCTCGGGGACCGTCGTCTCGTCGAGCGGTTCCGACCAGTACGCGGTCGCCCACGGGATCTGCCATCGCACCGGCAACGCCACGACGCCGTGGGCGCTGACGATCGTCTCCGCCACCCTCCTCGATCAGTACGCGGCGCACGGCGACATCATCCCGGCGCCGCCGTGGGGCTGCCCGCCCGCAGCGAGCAGGGGCACCCGCCCGCTGGCGACGGCGACGACGGTCGGCGGTCCTTCGACCGTGAAGATCACGACGCAGGCGATCTTCTTCATCACCGTCGCGTCGAACTCCGGTGTGCCGACCGGAACGGTGAGCTGCTTCGACAACTTCAACCGCTTCATCGCCTCGGTCCCGCTCGTCAGCGGCTCCGCGTCGTGCAAGCTGACCTTCACCTCGCTCGGCGCGCACTCGATCACCGCGGTCTACAAGACGGACGACGTCAACAAGTGGGCGAGCTCCGCCGGGAATGTGCTCACCGTCAATGTGACGAAGGGCACGTCCATAGTAAGCCTCCAGAGCAGTGGGACACCGGCACCATATGGTGCCGGTGTCACGTTTACGGCCGTTATTTCCGGGTCGGCCGGGACGCTTTCTCAGTCGGGATCGGTCCAGTTCTACGACGGCAGCACCTCGCTTGGAAGTCCGGTCCGGCTTGTGTCCGGACGGGCGACGCTGACGACGAGCGCGTTGAGCGCCGGTCGGCACGCGATCCGGGCGGAGTACGACAGCGATCCGAGCTACGACGCCGCGGAGGCGACGTATTCGCAGGTGATCGACGAGCCCCCGGCGCCGGCGGAACCTGCGACGAGCACGACCGACCCTGAGCCGCAGCACAAGGCGAAGCCGAAGACGGAGACGCCCGCGTCGGCGAGTAGGACCGCGCCGCCCAGGTCCGCAGGCTCTATCTCGGTGGCGCCGTCGAGCGGCGCGAAGCCGGCGACGACCGTCGCGTGGCCGCCGAGCACGTTCGGCGGCTCGCCCGTAGTCGTGTCCGCGAGTCTCGAAGCGGCGCCGCACAAGCCCGGGGGCGTCCAGTTCGCCGCGGGCTTGGCCGTGATCGAGATCGACGCCGTCAGCGACGCCGGCCGGCCGATCACGACCCTGAACGACGCGCTCGACATCGCGATCCCAGACGCACCGGCCGACGTGGCGCCGATGTATCAGCGCGGCAAAGCTCCGTGGGTCGTGATCCCGCGCCTCGCCGGCACGACGCTTCCTGCCGGTCAGCCCGACGGGTGGTACAGAAGCGGCGGGACGCTGCATATCCTGACGCGCCACTTGACGAGGTTCGGCCTCGCCAAGGCGCTCACGGCCCGTTGGGGGACGCGGCGCCGCGTGCAGCTCGACTGGGCGCACCGCATCGTGGTCTTCGCGGCACCGTCGATCGACGCGACCGCGACCTACACCCTGCGTCGCGGCAACAGGGTCTACGGACACTGGACACGGGTCCTCCCGGCCGGCAAGGGCGCCCCCGCCAACCTCTGGCTCGACGGCAAGAACGTCATCCCGGGGACGTACCACCTGACGATCGACATCACGGCCGGTCCGCAGCGCTGGACGCAGGTCGTGGCGATCCGCTATCTGCGTTAGAGGCGAGGCCTGCGACAATCGCGCGGTGAGCGCGCAGACGTGGCACTACGGCGTGATCGCGACGTGGTGGTCGGAGTTCAACCTCGACGGCGGCGACGAGCTCGACTACTTCGGACGCTTCGTCGCAGACGGCCAGCCCGCGCTGGAGGTCGCCTGTGGAACCGGACGGCTGCTCATCCCGTGGCTGCACGCGGGCTACGACGTCGACGGCGCCGACATCTCTCCCGACATGCTCCGGCTCTGCCGTGAGCGAGCAGTGCGCGAGGGCCTGCCGGCGCCCGACCTCCACGCGCAGGCGGTGCACGAGCTCGACGTGCCGCGCCGCTACCGCACGATCGTCATGTGCGGCGGCTTCGGGCTCGGCGGCGACCGCCGGCAGGACGAGGAAGGGCTGCGGCGCATCAAGCACCACCTCGAGCCCGGCGGCACGTTCCTCCTCGACCACGAGGTCCCGTACGTCCAGGCGAACTGGCGTGCATGGACGCCCGCGGGACGCCGCGAGCTGCCGCGCGCGTGGCCCGAGCCCGGCGAGCGGCGGCAGGGCTCGGATGGAACCGAGTACGAGTTGCGCCACCGCCTCGTCGACGTCGACCCGCTCGCACAGCGCATCACGAGCGAGCTGCGCGGGCTCGTGTGGAAGGACGGCGAGCTCGTTGCCGACGAGACGCACGGGCTGAAGCTGACGTCGTACTTCCCGGAGGAGATCGTTCTACTGCTCGAGCGCGCAGGCTTCGTCGACGTCGAGATGCGAGGCGCCTACCGGGACGGGCCCCCGACGAGGGACGACGAGTTCGTGGTCTTCAGCGCCCGCGCGTGACGCCGCGCTCCGTCGCGATCGCCACCGACGTCCTCCCGGTCGGTCGCATCGTGCGGCGGCGACCGGGCTACACCGTCGTCCGCTCGCCGAGCAACCCGGCGCATTTCTGGGGGAACTTCCTCGTCTTCGAGGAGCCGCCCGGCGAAGGCGACGCCCACCGCTGGGAGGCGTTGTTCGAGCGCGAGTTCGGCGACGAGCCTCGCGTTCGCCACCGCGCATTCACGTGGGACCGGACCGACGGAGCGGCGGGCCGGGCGCGCGAGGAGTTCCTCCCGCGCGGCTACGAGCTCGACGACAGCATCGCCCTCGTCGCCGCGCCGAGCGACCTGCGTCCCCATCGGCGCGCGAACGACGCCGTCGCCGTCCGCGCCCTCGACCCGCGCGGCGATGACGAGCTCTGGGCCGCCGTCGTCGAGCTGCAGGTCGCCGACCGCGAGCCCGGTCACGGCGAGGAGGACTACCGGAGCTTCAGCCTGGCGCGGCTCGCCGACCGCAGAGCGCACTTTCTCGCCGGGCGCGGGGCGTGGTACGTCGCCCTCGACCCCGACACCGGAGCTCCCGCGGCGAGTTGCGGGATCGTCGTCACCGACGGACGCGGTCGCTTCCAGGCCGTCGAGACCGCTGCCGCCTACCGCCGGCGCGGCATTGCGTCCCGCCTCCTCGTCGATGCGGCCCGCCACGCAGCGCGCGCGTACAGCGCGGAGCGGTTCGTCATTGTCGCCGACGCGAACTATCACGCGCTCGGCCTTTACGAGTCGCTCGGGTTCGTGCGCGCGGAGCGTGTCGTCGGTGTCGCGTGGTGGCAAGGCGAACCCGGCGGATGACGAACGGATGACAAAGCTGTCATCTGCGCTCCGCGCGAAACCGAATCCGCGTGCGGACGGTACATTCGGTCCGATGTGCTTGACCATGCTCATACGCACACGAGTTCCGACGCGGCCCGGAGCTAGGGAGAACACGCATGACCCACCCCTAGGAGGAGGACGTTCGTGTACGGAAAGCTCGCGGCGATCGCCGCTCTACTCACCCTGCTCGTCGTACCGCTAGCGCGCGCGGCGACGACCGACACGGCCACGGCCGCAGCATCACCAGGGCCGTACCTCGTCGG
>JABFWJ010000103.1 GCA_013362295.1 Thermoleophilia bacterium | reverse complement strand
GGCGGCCGCCGCGGGCTCGACGCCGGCCGCGACGCGCCGTTGGGCGTCCTCAAGCATCCGCGCGCACGACTCGGACGTGCCGAGGATGACGGGTCCGCACCCGAGAATCCCCGCAGCGACTGCGCCGTGGAGCGATTCCGGATCGGCCGCGAGCGTCATGCGCGCCGCGACGTTCGACGGCATCATCCCGTGCTCGGCGATCGCCACGAGCAGCAGATCGAGGAAGAAGCGCTCGTCGTCGCTCGCTTCACGGCCCGTCAGGAGCAGGTGAAAGTACTCGGTGAAGCTCAAGCGGCCCATCAGATCGCTGGTCAGGTCGCGTCCGCGCACCTCGACCCTGTCGGGGTAGGCCTGGCTGATGTGGGTCACGCGTCCCGTGGCATGCTGATTCTATGAGCGGCCCCTTGGCCCTCCGGATGCGTGGCGTCGTGAAGCGCTACGGCAAGATCACGGCCGTCGCCGGGCTCGATCTCGACGTGCGCGAAGGGACGTGCGTCGGGCTGCTCGGCCCGAACGGCGCGGGGAAGTCGACGACGATGCGGTTGCTGACCGCGCAGTCGATCGCGGACGAGGGGGAGCTCGAGGTGCTCGGGTTTCGGTTGCCGGCGGAGTCGAAGGCTGCGCGCGCCCAGTGCGGCGTCGTTCCTCAGCTCGACAACCTCGACGTGACGCTGACGGTCGAGCAGAACCTGCTCGTCTTCACGCACCTCTACCGGATCGGCCGGGCCGAGCGGACCGATGCGATCGAGCGCGCCTTGAAGATGGCGAACCTCGTCGAGCGCCGCGCAACGCGCGTCGACAAGCTCTCGGGCGGCATGCGCCGCCGCCTGCTGATCGCCCGCGCACTCGTGCATCGTCCGCGGCTCGTGCTGCTCGACGAGCCGACGGTCGGGCTCGACCCGCAGGTGCGACAGGAGCTGTGGGCCCTCATCGACGCGCTGCGCTCCGAAGGCACGACGATTCTGATGTCGACGCACTACATCGAGGAGGCGCAGCGCCTGGCCGACACCGTGCTGATCATGTCGCACGGCAGCGCCGTTGCCGTCGGGCCGCCTGCAGAGCTCGTCCTCGAGCACGCCGGGCGGGAGGTGATCGAGGTCTACGGCCCGCCGACGCGCCTCGCCGAGGTCGAGTCGGAAGCCGGGGCGGCCGGGCTCCGGACGCGCCGGACCGGGACGAGCATCTCGATCCTCGGCGTCGACGGCACCGGCTACCGGGCCGAGGGAGAGCGCCGACCGGCCAATCTCGAAGACGTCTTCGTCCTGCTCACGGGAGAGGAGATCGCCTGATGGCGACGACGGCCGCGCCGCGCCGCCTTGGCCGACTCGAGCGGCCCGCGCTGACCGGCGTGCTCGTGCGCGAGGTCGTCAACTTCTCGTCGTATTGGCGCTCGAGCACGTTCTCCTCGACCGTCGAGCCGACGATCTACCTGCTCGCATTCGGCTTCGGCTTCGGTTCGCTCGTCAGCCGCGTCGGGGGCTTCCGCTACGTCGAGTTCGTCGGCACGGGCACGGTCGCCACGGCGGTCCTCTTCTCCTCCGCGTTCCCGGCGATGTTCGGAACGTTCGTGAAGTACCAGTTCCAGCGCACGTACGACGCGATCCTCGCCGCGCCGGTCGACACCGAGGAGCTCGTGTCGGCGGAGGCGCTGTGGATCGCGACGCGTGCGGGCGTCTACGGCTGCGTGCCGATGCTCGTCGCGATGGCGTTCGGGCTCGACCCGTCGTGGGGGATGTTCGCCGTGCCGCTGGTCGCGTGGATCGCCGGCTTCGGCTGGGCGTGCTTCGGGATCACGATCGCCGGCTTCGCCTCCTCGTTCGAGAACTTCAACTATGTCGTCAGCGCGGTGCTGACGCCGCTCTTCCTCGTCGCGGGCACGTTCTTCCCGATCAGCACGCTGCCACGCTGGGCGCAGATCCTGGCCGAGGTCAACCCGCTGCACCACTGCGTCGAGCTGGTGCGCCATGCCGTCTTCGGCTTCCACGGCTGGACCGACCTCGCCCGTGTCGGCGCCCTGCTCGCCTTCGGCCTGATCATGTGGCGGATCGCGATCTACGCGATGGAGCGCAAGCTCATCGACTAGCCCTGTCCCGAACCTGATTCCGCGAACCGGAAACCAGATTCGAGCCCTTCGTCACACGCCGCGTTCACCCACCCGGAGCGGAACGGTCGCGCTGCTCCCGTCTGCTCGTCGAACGTGTGCCGGAGGACGCAGCCGGTGTCGTTCGCGAGCAGGTGGATCGACACGGACGTGACGTCGGAGGTGGTGCGCACGCGGTGGACGTCGTCCTGCGGCGGCAGCAGCGCGTAGAAGTCACCGGGCGAGAGCGGGCGGCGGCGCACGAGCTCGAGCCGGCCTCCTCCGGGGCGGTAGAACTCCTCGTCCTGATTGCCGCGATAGAGGCCGACCAGCCCCCAGGCGAGGTGGTCGTGCACCGGTGTCATCGCGCCGGGCGGCACGACGAGGCTGAAGAGCGCCAGCGAGCGGTCGGCCGCGCGGAAGAGCAGCCACTGGCCGATTCCGCCGCCCATCCCGCCTGCCGCGGCGGGCTCCTGGTAGCGCTGCGGAAGCCACGTCGGGTCGGCGAGCAACCGGGTGAAGAGCGGCTCGATCAGCGCACACGACTCGCGCGGCGGCAGCCCCTCGGCGATCCGCGCCCGCACCTCGGCGGCGACGTCGCGCACCGGCACGGTGTCGAGGACGTACTCGTCGTCTTCGAGCGGGGGCAGCACCGGCCCTCAGTGTGTCACGTGGGCCGCGGGCCGTTCTCCGTGAGCGCGAGCTTGATCACGTCCGCGACGTGGAGCGCCCGGCGGCCCGTGCCGGCCTGCTCGATCTGCGTCCGGCACGAGAAACCGTCGGCGACGATCAGATCGTCGGCAGCTGCGCGTCGCACCGCCGGCAGGAGCGCCAGCTCGCCGATCGCCATCGAGACGTCGTAGTGGCCGCGTTCGAACCCGAACGAGCCCGCCATGCCGCAGCACCCGGTCTGCAGCGGCTCGACCTCGAGCCCCATCCGCCGCAGCAGCTCGTGCTCCGGCTCGAGACCGCCGGTCGCCTTGTGGTGGCAGTGGCCGTGGACGAGCGCGCGACCGCCAAGGCGCGGAGCTTCCCAGTCCGCGTCCGCGAGGAACTGCGCGAGGTGGTGCGTCTGCGTTGCGAGCCGCGCGACATCGACGTCGTTGGGTAGCAACTTGCGTGCCTCGTCTTTGAAGACGGCGACACAGCTCGGCTCGATGCCGACGACCGGCACGCCGGCGCGGAGGTCGTCGCGGAGCGCGTCGAGCACGCGCTCGAGGTAGCGCCGTGCGAGGTCGAGCATGCCGTAGTCGTAGAGCGGCCGGCCGCAGCACAGGTGCGCACGCGGGACCGTGACGTTGAAGCCGGCGGCTTCGAGCGCCTCGACGGCAGCGATCCCCGTCTCGGTGTGGAAATAGTTGTTGAACGTGTCCGCCCAGAGGATCACGCGCCGCCCGCCCGTGTTGCGCGTGCCGCGCGCGGCGAACCAGTCGCGCAGCGTTCGAGGCGCGAAGCGCGGGAAGTCGCGCCGCGGCTCCATTCCCGCCGCGGCCTTGGCGATGCGCGAAAGCCCCGGCGCATGCGTGACGGCATTGACGAGCGCGGGGGCGCGGGAAGCAACGCGCGCCGCCTGGTCGATGAGGCCGAACGCGTAGGCGTGCCGCGGCCGGCGACGGCGCTTCCAGTAGTGCGCGAGGAACTCCGACTTCAGCGTCGGCAGATCGACCGAAACGGGGCAATCGTTCGTGCAGCCCTTGCAGGAGAGGCAAAGGTCGAGCGCGTCGAACACCTCGTCCTCCCGCCACAGCTCGAGCTCGCCGCCGTTCAGCATCTCCCACAGCAGCCGAGCACGCCCGCGGGTCGAGTGCTTCTCCTCACGCGTCACGACGAAGCTCGGGCACATCACTTCGTCCGCCTCCTGCCCGGTGCGGCGGCAGTTGCCGATTCCGATGCAGCGAGTGGTCGCGTGCGCGAACGAGCCGCCGTCGTCCGGGTAGGCGAAGTGCGTCTTCACCTTCGGCGGGTTGTACGACGTGCCGAGGCGCAGATTGTCGGTGATCCGGTACGGATCGACGACCTTGCCGGGA
>JABFWJ010000003.1 GCA_013362295.1 Thermoleophilia bacterium | reverse complement strand
GCATGGTCGTAGACCCTGCGCAGGCGCTTCGCGTCGACGTGGCTGTACATCTGCGTCGTCGAGAGCGACGAGTGCCCGAGCAGCTCCTGGATCGTGCGCAGGTCGGCGCCGCCCTCGAGGAGGTGCGTGGCGAACGCGTGGCGCAGGCGGTGCGGATGGGGGACGAGGCGACGCAGCGTCGAGGTGTCGAGACGCCGGCCGCGCGCGGAGATGAAGAGCGCGTTTTCTGCGCCGCGCGCGAGCTGCGGACGCGCTCGGTGCAAGTAGAGCGAGAGGAGGTGCGCCGCCTCTTCGCCGAGCGGGACGACGCGGTCCTTTGCACCCTTGCCTTCCCGCACGTGCACGAGCTCCTGCTCGAAGTCGACGTCGCCGAGGTCGAGCCCGACGGCCTCTGCGCTGCGCAGGCCGGCGGAGTACACGAGCTCGACGAGTGCGCGGTTGCGCAGCCCGAGCGGGGTCGCCGCGTCGAAGCTGTCGACGACGTCCTCCACCTCGCCGCGCTTCGGGGCGTCGGGCAGGCGGCGCGGCCGCTTCGGCGCGAGGCTTGCGTCCGGGACCGACTGCGGGCCGAGGGTGTACCGGACGAGCGACCGGATCGCGACCAGCTTGCGCGAGATCGTCGACGGCGCGAGCCGTCCGCGCCCGCGCGCGCGGCCGAGCTCCGCGACCCAGGCGGCGAGCACGCGCACGTCGATGTCCTCGACCGGGCTGTCCGGCCCGAACCAGCGCGCGAACTCGTGCAGGTCCGCAGCGTAGGCGCGGCGCGTCGCATCCGAGATGCCCGCGGCGCTGAGGAAGCGTTCGGTGGCTGCGTCGAGGGTCACGGCCTCTCTTCTTCGGCGCCGAAGATAGGATCGCCTGCCCATGGACGACCGCGCGACACGCCTGGCCGAGCTCGCTGCACACGGCGCCAACGTGCAGGAGGGGCAGATCGTGCTCGTCAACGCGGAGCTCGGACACGAGGAGCTCGCCCGCGCCGTCGCCGCCGCCGCGTACGAGCGCGGCGCGAAGTTCGTCGACGTCAACTACTTCGATCCGCACGTGAAACGGGCGAGGATCGAGCACGCCGACCCAGAGACGCTCGAGTACGTCCCGCCGTGGTACGGCGATCGCATGCGGCAGCACGCGGACGAGCGCGGGGCGCGCATCAATCTCGCCGGCGTCACCGCACCGAACCTACTCGATGATCTCGACACGAGCCTCGTCGGGCGTGACCGCCTGCCCCGCCTCAAGGAGCAGGGCGAGATCGTCACCGAGCGGTCGACAAACTGGTGCATCGTCCCCGCGCCGACGCGGCCGTGGGCCACCCTCGTCTTCCCCGAGCTGTCGGAGGACGAGGCGCACGAGCGGCTCTGGCAGCAGATCGAGCACGTGCTCCGCCTCGACGAGCCGGACCCGGCGGCGGCCTGGGACGAGCGCATGGCCGTGCTCAACGAGTCGGCCGAGCGGCTCGCGCAGCGTCGCTTCGACGCTGTCGAGCTGCGCGGGCCCGGGACCGAGTTGACGATCGGGCTGTTCCCGACGGCGACGTGGTGGGCGGCGGCCTTCACGACCGCCAAGGGCCTGCGCCACCTGCCGAACCTGCCCACGGAGGAGGTGTTCACGACGCCCGACCCGGCGCGGACGGAGGGGTACGTCACGTCGACGATGCCGCTCGTGTTGCAGGACGGGACGATCGTCCGTGGCCTCCGCGTCCGCTTCGAGGGCGGAACGGCCGTCGAGATCGAAGCCGACGAGAACGTCGAGGCCCTGCGCGGCCGGCTCGCTGTCGACGAGGGCGGTCGCCGGCTCGGCGAGCTCGCGCTCGTCGACCGTCAGGGCCGGATCGGTCCGCTCGGCACGGTCTTCTACGAAACGCTGCTCGACGAGAACGCGGCGAGCCACATCGCGTTCGGGTCCGGATTCCCGTTCCTCGTCGAGGGCGACGACGCGTCACGCGTCAACGAGAGCGCGACCCACGTCGACTTCATGATCGGCTCGCCGGAGCTCGAGGTCGACGGCGTCACCGCGGACGGCGAGCGCGTGCCGGTTCTCCGCGGCGGCGACTGGCAGATCTGACCCGAACGCACACCGTTCGTACCCGTTGCGGGGATGCGGGCGTTGCGCGCGCCCGCCGATGGCCCGTGGACAGACAACCAACGAAAGGGTTCACATTGTCCGTTGGCACACGGCGCTTTGCGGCGGCGCAACGGACTGCGGTGGGTAAGACCCCGAGCCGCCTGAAACGGCTCGGTGCATGGATCATCATCGTTCCCGCGCTCTCGCTGTTCTCGTTCAGCATCGTCGCGAACGCCGCGGGGCTCCGATCAGGGCCTGACATCGCGAAGGCCGCGAAACAGGTCGTTCAGCAGAAGCACGACGCCGGCAGGTCCGAGCGCGGCGGTCTCGTGATCGTCGACTCGAGCCACGACGACGACGGTGTCGGCGGGGTGTTCGGGAACCGCGGGCGGGAGGTCTGCTGGATCTCGACCAGTCAGCTCGCCCGCGTCTCGGCCGTCTACCGCACGACGACGTCGTCGGTCACCGTCGGCCAGGCCACCTATTCCCTCGTCACCGTCTACGGAGCGGACGAGGAGAGCCTGAGATCACTGCTCGGGACAGGGGCCGTGCAGTGCAGGCTCGCGCACGCCAGACGCCTGTTCTTCCTGCCGTTCGACCCGAATCTGAGCTGAACGGCATGCAGCGGGCGCAGACGGCGATCTACGCCGCGCTGTTCGTCGTCCTCGCCGGAAGCGGACTGCTCTTCCTGTCGCAATACGGGATGAGCGTCCGTTTCTGGGTGGGGTTCACGACGGTGTACGTGTTGCTGCTCGTGGGCTACACGCTCTACCTGTTCGGCCTGCTCTTCGTGCACGACCTGAAGCCGCGCACGTATCCGCGCTACGGCGGACAGAAGATCGCGGTCGTGATCCCGTGCTTCAACGAGGATCCGGACCTGGTCGAGGAGTCGATCCGCACGGTGCTCGACGGCGACGGTCATAAGCAGGTGATCGTCATCGACGACGGGTCGACGAACGGCGTCCAGACACGGCTCCGCGAGCTCGCGGCGGAGCTGCCCATCTCCCTGCACGAGTTCCCGGAGAACCGGGGCAAGCGCGAAGCGCTCCACCACGCCGTCACGCGGATGCTCGACGACGACGCCGACTTCGTCGTCACGATCGACAGCGACACGGTGCTCGAGCGGGACGCTCTCGTACGGGTCGTCGAGCCGCTGCTCTGCCCGGAGATCGGCGCGTCGACCGGCAACGTGCTGCTGCTGAACGAGCGGCAGAACCTGCTCACGCGCATGGTGGGCGCCTACTACTGGGTCGGCCTCAACATCTACAAGCAGGCCCATTCCGTGATCCGCAGCGTCGTCTGCTGCAGCGGCTGCCTCGCCGCCTACCGTGCCTCGCTGCTCCGGGAGACGATCGACGAGTTCGCCTCGCAGCGGTTCCTCGGCGAGCCCTGCACGCACTCCGAGGACCGTCATCTGACCAATCTCGTGCTCAAGCGCGGCTACGACGTCGTCTACGTCGCCGAGGCCGTCAGTTGGACGGAGACGCCGGCAACCGTGCGCGGCTTCCTGCGCCAGCAGCGTCGCTGGAAGCGCGGCTACATCCGCGAGTCGATCTACACGCTCACCTACGCCTGGCGGTGCAAGAAGCTGCTGTTCCTTCAGATCCTGCTCTGGGACCTGACGGCGCCGTTCCTCTCCTTCGGCCTGCGGATCGGGCTCCTGGTCACCGTCACTGCCCAGCCCGGCCTCTTCCTCTCCGCGATCCTGCCCGGCTGGATCCTGCTCCTGCTCGTGCGCTACATCTTCGTTCCGCTGCGCGCACCGGACAAGCTGATCGGGCTCTTCGTCTACATGCTGTTCTACGAGGGGTGCATGTACTGGCTCAATCTCTGGGCCCTCTTCACCGTGAAGAACCGCAGCTGGGTGACCCGCGCGGCGACCGCTCAGGCGTGAAGCGGGCAGGACGGTTCGGGTCGCCGCCGAATCGCTGAATCCGTACCATGCACCCATGCAGGCGCCCGCGGGCGCCGCGACCCATTTCGCCAATGACCGACCTTGCCGAGACGCTCAAGGAGGCCCTCCGGATGACCACGACCGAGCTTCCAGGGCACGTCGATCTCTCCG
>JABFWJ010000388.1 GCA_013362295.1 Thermoleophilia bacterium | reverse complement strand
GTCACCCTCGCCGGTCCCCCTCTTGCGGAGCTCTTCAAGGGCCGCCGATGACGCGCAAGGAGGGGCGGACGCAGACCTGCGGGCGTCCGCAGGCCGAGACGAGACTCGCACATGCAAGGAAGTTCCTCGAGGTAGCCGAGCTGGTGGCTACGGAAAAGGAGATCGAGGAGTCTGCGAGCTGTGCCGCGGCCCTCGCCGTGCTTGCCGGTATCGCTGCGTCCGACGCCGCTTGCTGCGCGGTCCTGCGCCGGCGCGCCCGCGGGCAAGACCATCTTCAGGCAGCCGATCTGCTCGAGCAGGTCGAACCCGGCGGTCAACCCGCCGCGAGCGCGCTGCGCGAGCTGATCGGACTCAAGGACACCGCGCACTACGGCTTGATCCACGTGACACAACCCAAGCTCGCGAGCGCAATCCGACGGGCGAAGCTGCTCGTCGGATTCGCTGCTGACTCGCTGCGCGCGTAACGAGTCGGTGGCGCGGCGCGGATCTCAGCACGCCGCGCCGATCTGGCCCGAGAGGTAGATGCGCGAGATCTGGACGCCGCCGTTGCGCGGCTCGGCGAAGGTCTCCTGCGTGTTGGGATCGTTCGCGATCCTCGAGGCGCCGTCGACGCGGACGTCGACGGTCCCGGCCGCCCGGGGCGGGACGCAGACGTTCGTGGTGACGGACACCTCGTTGTCGCGCACGACTGCGCTTTTCGGGCCGACCGTGAAGCGCCGGGCGGACACGCCGTTCGGCGCGAACACCGACACGGTCAGCTGCCGGAGCACGCGGCGCTGCTGTCCGGGGTACGGATACACCTGCACGCGCGCGACGGCGCCCGGCCTGGTCCAGCCGTCGTCGTAGAGCCCGGTCGTCGTCCAGTCCGCACGCCAGGGCTGCTCCGGCTTGACGAGAAACGCGCGCCGGTTGTTCGTGACGACCGTCCCCGCGAGATGGAAGCGCGTGTCGCCGACCGCCTGCAAGACGAAACCGGGCGCCGTTGCGTCGGCACGCCCGACGCGGTCGAAGCGCAGCGCGAGCTTCGGGAAGGTGCTCGGCGTCCATTCGAACCGACCGGGGATCCCGGCGCTGCGCGTCGCCGAGACGTTCCAGAACTCCGCGTCCCACCAGTACGCGGCGTTCGTGAAGTACTCCCCGGTGATCGTGGGGAACGGGACGAGCGTGACGTTCGCGCCGCGGCCCACCGCGCGGTCGATCCACCCGAGCTGCCCGCTGGGATCGACGGTGAGCGGACGGCCCGCCGTGCCGTCGAGCCGGAACAGGCGCTCGAACGCGTAGCCCGTCTCGGCGGTGACGAGGAGGAGCGCACACGCGGCGAGCGCGAGCGCCGCGCTGCGGCCGCGGAGCAGCCCGGCCTCGACCACGAGCAGCGCAGCCAGCACGCCCGCGACGACGAGGAACGTTCGCGCGCCGCCGAGTCCGCCCACTTCGCGCCGCAGGTAGCCGTCTACGATCGAGACCGGCGTGTCGACGTTCAGCTTCTCGAAGACCGGCAGCGGCGCGGTCGCGAAGCCGGCGACCAGGACCCCGGTGGGAACGGCCAGCGACCAGCGCGGGGAGGCCCACCGGGCGAGCGCCGCCGCACAGGCGATCGCGAAGAGCGGCGCGGCGTAGAAGAGGTAGCGGTCGCGAACCAGGCCGCCTCCGAAGCGGAGGTCGTACGAGGCGACCTCGAGCGTCAGCAGCACGATCGTCACGGACGCGAGCATCGCGAACGGCTCGCGGCGGACGAGCCAGGCCCCGCCGATCACGAACGGCACGAGGCCGAGTCCCAACGCGAGCACGGCGAGGTGGGAGAAGAAGGCCGGCGCGATCGACGCGGGCACGGGGTTCCCGCTCGTCGTCGACCCGTACGTGCCGAGCACGCTGTGCCCGGTCGCGACCACGACGAGCGCGAGGACGGCCCCTGCGAGGTACGCGAGGCCGAGGGTGCGGTGCGCGCGCCAGCGCCCTGCGAGCAGGATTGCGCCCGGCAGCGCGGCGGCGAGGACGGCGAACTGCGTCCGCGCGACGACGGCGACGACGAGCGCCGAAACTGCGACAAGATCGTGACGCGGCCTCGGCTCGGTGAGCGCCACGTGGAAGGCCAGGAGCGCCCAGAGGAAGGCCGGGTAGGCCGCAACCTCGGTCAGCAGGAACGACGAGAGCACGATCCAGGGCACGATCGCGGTCAGCAATGCCGCAAAGAGCGAGGCCCGCGTGTCGCACGTGACACGTCGCGCAAGCAGGTACGCGGGAATCGCCGCCGAAAGCATCACGAACGCATTCAGAACGTGTGCGAGCTGCAACCCCTGTGCGACCGTGCGGGACGCGAAGATCGGCGCAAGTAGCAGCGGATAAAGCTGACTGATGCTGCCGACGACGACGCCGTGGACGTGCGGAACCGGCGAGCGTAGACGGTCGACACTGAGGGCAAGCCGCTCGTACAACAACTCGTCCGTCATCACAAACCAGTCGGCAACCCGGCTCGTGATCACCGCCAGAATCGCTGCACATACCAGCCAAAGCGCCACCGGGGGCACGAAACGCCTCATCTGCGGTCACCTCTTTACATGACCCACAAGAGACCGCGCTACGGTGCCGCGGTTCGCCGCCCAAGGGAAAAACGTAGGGAGGATCTGCCCGTGTCGAAGCCCACACGCCTTGCGCTCCTAGCGCTTGTCACACTTTTGGCCGCTCCGGCCGCAACCGTTCATGCCGCCCCGAAGATGCCGATCGGCTTCTTCGACGATCCGACGTTCCGCTGGTCGCCTGCGCGCGCAGAGAACCTGCAGCAGGCGAGCAGCGACGGCGCGTCGGTCATCCACACGAACGCGAACTGGCCGACGCTCGCGCCGACGAGGCCAGCAGATGCGACGGACGGCGACGATCCTGCGTACAAGCTCGCCGACCTCGACGAGCTCGTCTTCCGGTCGGGCATCTACGGCCTGCGGGTCATGATCGACATCACCGGCACGCCCAAGTGGGCCAACGGCGGCAAGGCGCCGAACGTGATGCCGAAACGCCTGTCGGACTTCACCGCGTTCGCGCGGATGCTCGCGACCCGGTACGACGGCCGGCACGGGTTCGGCGCGGTCTCGCTGTACTCGGTCTGGAACGAGCCGAACCTCCAGCTCTTCCTCACGCCGCAGTTCGTGGGCAAGAAGATCGTCGGCCCGGCGAACTACGCCAAGCTCTACAAGGCGGCGTACGCCGGGATCAAGGCGGGCAACCCCCTCGCGAAGGTGGCGATCGGTGAGACGTCGGCGCGCGGGCGCGACAAGCCGCTGGGCGGCAAGAGCGCCACGATCGCTCCCGGCACGTTCGCGAAGCTGCTCGCCCGGGTCAAGGGCCTGAAGTTCGACGCCTGGGCGCACCACCCGTATCCGACCGAACCGAACCTCCCGCCGACGCAGAAGGTGCGCTACCCGAACGTCACCTTCTCGACGCTGCCGAAGTTCGAGTCGGACCTCAAGCGGTTCTTCCACCGCAGCGTCCCGGTGTGGATCACCGAGTACGGCCACGAGACGAAGCCCGGCGAGCCGCACGGCGTCACGCCCGCACGGCAGGCCGCGTACGCCAAGCAGGCCCTGTCGATCGCGAAGAACGATCCGAACGTCCAGATGTTCATCTGGTTCGTCTTCCATGACAGCAACGGCAACCCGTGGCAGAGCGGCCTGTTCGGCACGCACAACAACGCCAAGCCCGCGTACCGGACGTTCGGCGCCGTCGCGCGGCTGATCGACGGCACGATGTCGACCGCCAAGGCGGGAACCTCGCCGCGCGTGACGGTGTTCGTGCCGTACCTCGGCTACTACTCGCAGCCGGGCACGCCGATCGGCGTCACCTACGCGGTGCGCGATACGACCGCGGGCAAGAACGTGACGGTCGGCCAGCCCATTGCGACGCTCGCGAACGACTTCTCGATCACGTTCATCGCGAACTTCAAGCCGGTGAAGGGCCACTCGTACACGATCACGGTCACGGCGAACGAGCCGAACGGCCACAGCCAGACGCGCTCCGCGCTCGTCAAGGCGTCGTAGCGATCGCTCTCGGTCCCGGCGGCGGCCACTCGCGTCGCCGCCGGGACTACGGACGCACCAGTCGCAGGACGACCGCGACCGCCGCGACCGCCGCGGCGACGCCGAT
>JABFWJ010000206.1 GCA_013362295.1 Thermoleophilia bacterium | reverse complement strand
CGATCTACAACGCGGGCAGCGACCTGCTCGAGCTGATCAACGACATCCTCGACCTCTCGAAGGTCGAGGCCGGGAAGATGGACGTCCATCCGCAGCCGCTCGAGCCGGCGGCGGTGGCGGACTTCGTCGAGCGCACCTTCCGGCCGGTCGCCGACCAGAAGGGTCTCGACTTCCACGCCCGTCTCGCGCCGGGGTTGCCCGCCTCGATCGTCACCGACGAGCAGCGCCTCCAGCAGGTGATCAAGAACCTGCTCTCGAATGCGTTCAAGTTCACCGAGGAGGGCTCCGTCACGCTCACCGTCTCGCCTGCGGCAGCCGGCGAGCGGTTCGTCGAGGAGACCCTCCGGACTGCCGACACCGTCGTCAGATTCGAGGTCGCGGACACCGGCATCGGGATCTCCGAAGACAAGCTGAAGCTGATCTTCGAGGCGTTCCAGCAGGCCGACGGCACGACCTCCCGCCGCTACGGCGGCACGGGCCTCGGCCTGTCGATCTCGCGCGAGATCGCCCGGCTGCTCGGCGGCGAGATCCACGTCGCCTCGCAGCCCGGGAAGGGCTCGACCTTCACGCTCTTCCTGCCGCGCGAGACGCCGACGCACCTCGCGCATCCGGAGGAGCCCCGGGCCAGAGAGAAGCGGCCGGCGACCAACGGCGAGATCGACTTCGATCCGGCGCTGCTCCTGACGCATGAGCCCGCCGTCGCCGACGACCGCGCGGAGATCGCGGACGGCGACCGGGTGGTCCTGATCGTCGAGGACGACGAGGACTTCGCGAAGACCGAGCTCGAGATGGCACGCGGGCGGGGCTTCAAGGGGATCGTCGCGGTGCGCGGCGACGAAGGGCTCGCGCTCGCACACGAGTACAAGCCGGATGCGATTATTCTCGACATGCGGCTACCGGTCCGGGACGGCTGGGACGTGCTCGAGCACCTGAAGCGGCATCCGGAGACGCGCCACATCCCGGTGCACATCGTCTCGGCCGGCGTCGACAACGGCGGCGTGCAGGACGCGCTGCGCGCCGGGGCCGTCGCCGTGCTCGAGAAGCCCGTCGAGCGCGAGCTGCTCAACTCGACGTACTCGAAGATCCTCGAGTTCGTCGAGCGGCCGACCCGCAGGCTCCTGGTGGTCGACGACGACGCCGACCAGCGGAACGCGATCGTCGAGCTGATCGGCACGGGCGACGACGTCGAGATCGTCGCCGTCGGTTCGTCCGAGGAGGCGCTCGAGCAGCTCGAGGGCGAGAACGAGTTCGACTGCATGGTGCTCGACCTCAAGCTGCCGAAGATGAGCGGCTTCGCTCTGCTCGAGAAGGTCAAGACGGATGCCCGCTTCCGCGGCCTGCCGGTGATCGTCTACACCGGGCGTGACCTCACCCGGCGCGAGGAGACGCGGCTGAAGAAGTACGCCGAGACGATCATCGTCAAGGACGTGCGCTCGCCCGAGCGGCTGCTCGACGAGACCGCGCTCTTCCTGCACCGGGTCGAGTCGAAGCTCCCGAACGAGAAGCGGCGCATGCTCGAGCAGCTGCATTCGACGGACGACGTGTTCAAGGGGAAGCGGGTGCTGATCGCGGACGACGACGTGCGGAACGTCTTCGCGCTCGCGTCGGTGCTCGAGCGGCAGGGCATGGAGGTGCAGTTCGCCGAGAACGGGAACGAGGCGATCGCGAGCCTCGAGGCGGACCCGGAGATCGACCTCGTGCTGATGGACATCATGATGCCGGAGCTCGACGGCTACGAGGCGATGCGCCGCATCCGCGAGCTGCCTCGGTTCGCGAAGCTGCCGATCATCTCGCTCACCGCGAAGGCCATGAAGGGCGACCGCGAGAAGTCGATCGCCTCCGGCGCCTCCGACTACATCACGAAGCCGGTCGACACCGACCAGCTCCTCTCGCTGCTGCGCGTGTGGCTGTACAGCTAGACAAACCGGGGCCTTCGCCCGAGGGGCAGCTGGATCTCGAGTCGCTCGAGCTCCAGTTGCTCCTCGAGGGCATCTTCCGCCACTACGGCTTCGACTTCCGCGAATACGCGCCGGCCTCGCTGAAGCGCCGCGTCTGGCGCAGGGTCAACCAGGAGAAGTGCGAGTCGATCTCCGGTCTGCTCGAACGCGTCCTTCACGACCCCGAGGTGATGGAGCGGCTGCTGCTCGACCTCTCGATCAACGTCACGTCGATGTTCCGCGACCCGACCTTCTACGCGGCGCTGCGGGAACGGGTGGCGCCCGTGCTGCATACGTATCCGTTCACGCGCATCTGGGTGGCCGGCTGCTCGACGGGCGAGGAGGTCTACTCGCTCGCAATCGTGCTGCGCGAGGAGGGTCTGTACGAACGCTCACGCATCTACGCGACAGACATCAACGAAGCCGTGCTCGAGAGCGCGCGTGAGGGTGTGTTCCCGCGCGACAAGATGCGCGAGTACACCGAGAACTACATCCGCGCGGGCGGGGAACGGTCCTTCTCCGAGTACTACCTCGCGAAGTACCAGGGCGCGCTCTTCGACCGCTCCCTGACCGAGAACGTCGTCTGGGCCCCCCACAACCTGGTGCAGGACCGATCGTTCAACACGTTCAACCTCATCCTCTGCCGCAACGTGATGATCTACTTCGACCGGGCGCTGCAGACCCGCGTGCACCAGCTCTTCTACGAGAGCCTCGAGCGGCTCGGGATCCTCGCGCTCGGCAACAAGGAGTCGATCCACTTCAGCGGCTTCGAGGACGCCTACGAGGAGCTCGACGGGCACGAGAAGCTCTACCGGAAGGTGCGATGAGCTCGAACCTGGTGGCGATCGGCGCTTCCTGGGGCGGGTTGGATGCGCTGCGGACGATCCTGCACGGGCTGCCGCCCTCGCTCGACGCCGCGGTCGTCGTCGCACAGCACCGCTCGCCCGAGTCGCATCGGACCGCCTTCCGCGACCTACTCGGTGCCGCCACGTCGCTGCGCGTCTGCGAGGCAGGGGACAAGGACGAGCTGCGGCCGGGAACGGTCTACCTCGCGCCGCCGGACTACCACCTGCTCGTCGACCAGGGTGGGCTGTCGCTCTCGACCGACGCGCCGGTGTTCTACGCGCGGCCCTCGATCGACGTGCTCCTGGAGAGCGCCGCAGAGTCGTACCGCGAGCGCTGCATCGGCCTGATCCTGACGGGCGCGAACGCCGACGGAGCGAGGGGGCTCGCACGCGTGGTCGCGCTGGGCGGAACGGCGATCGTGCAGGATCCGGCCGAAGCGATCCGCGAGGAGATGCCCCGCGCCGCGCTCGCCGCCGTGCCCTCGGCGCGGGTCGGGAAGATGGGCGAGATCGCGTCGCTGCTCGTCGAGCTCTGCGGATCGGCGAAAGTCTCCGCGTAATGGCTCCCTCGCTCCTCCTGGTCGACGACCGCCCGCAGAACCTGCTCGCGCTGCAGGCCATCCTCGATCCGCTCGGCCACGAGCTCGTCACCGCGTCGTCGGGGAACGAGGCGTTGCGCATCCTCCTCACCCGCGACGACTTCGCGGTCATCCTCCTCGACGTCCAGATGCCCGAGCTGGACGGATTCGAGGTCGCGAAGGTGATCAAGCAGCGCGAGCGGACGAGCACGATTCCGATCATCTTCCTGACAGCCCTGTCGAAGGACGAGCGTCACGTCTTCCGCGGCTACGAGATCGGCGCGGTCGACTACGTCTTCAAGCCCTTCGACCCGGTAATCCTCCGCGCGAAGGTCGCGGTCTTCGTCGAGCTGTGGGAGAAGAACCAGCAGATCCGGCGGCAAGCGGAGCAGCTTGCCGCGCAGGAGCTCGCCGAGGTCCGGCGCGCCAGCACCGAGCGCTACCGGCAGCTCGCCGACGCGATGCCCCAGATCGTCTGGACGTCGGACAACACCGGCAACGCGACCTACTACAACCGGCGCTGGTTCGAGTACACGGGGATGGCGGACCCCGAGGTCGACGCGACGGTGTGGTCGCGCGTCACCCATCCCGACGACCTGCCGTCCGTCCTTGCGCGCCGTGAGCAGACGCTTGCCGACGGCAGCATCTTCGAGGTCGAGTACCGCTTCCGTGCGGCAGACGGAACGTACCGCTGGCACCTCGGCCGTGCAGTGCCGATTCGTACGGAGTCCGGTGCGATCGACTTCTGGATCGGAACTGCGACTGACATCG
>JABFWJ010000056.1 GCA_013362295.1 Thermoleophilia bacterium | reverse complement strand
TTCGCCAGCGCCTGCGTCGCACTCGTCCAGACGATCGAGCGCTTCATCGATCCACGGGAGCTGTCGCATCTGTGGTGGCTCGCGGCCGCCGGCGTCATCGGCTTCCTCGGCAACGAGATCGCTGCCCGCATCCGTACGCGTGCGGGCGAGCGTCTCAACAGCGCCGCACTCGTCGCCGACGGCAACCATGCTCGCGTCGATGGCTTCGTCAGTCTCGGCGTCCTCGTCAGCGCGGCCGTAGTCGGAATGGGGCTGACGATCGCCGACCCGATCATCGGACTGGCGATCACAGTGGTGATCCTGCACATCACCTGGCAAAGCTCGCGCACGATTCGCGCTTGGGCTCCCGACTAGCGCGCTGCCGACCCCCGGAGGCGGGCTCAGACACCGAGGCCGCTCACGGCCAGTGCGAGGTAGGCCGCGTAGAGCGTGAGGAGGATGGCGCCCTCGACCCGGCCCAGCCCTCCCCGGAGCGCGAGCAGCGCGCACAGAGTCGCCGTGGCGACGAGCGTGGCCGGAAGGTGGAACTCGAGCGTGGCGTCGTCGAGCGCAAGCGGCTGGACGATGGTCGATCACGCCGGCGTTGAAGGCGATGAAGTGGACGATCGTGCCGAGGACGTTCGCCAGGGCGACGTCCGGACGCCCTCGCCGAGTGGGAACGGCAACGCGCGCGAGCTCCTCCGCTTCGACGCTCGCCGCGACAGCGGTGTTGCCGAGCAGGGTGGCGGAGACACCGAAGTGCGATACGGCCTTGCGGAGACCCTCGCCGAGGAGCCTCGCCGCCGAGCGTGAGCACGCCGAGGCCGGCGAGGAGGAGGACGAGGGGGCGCCTGCGCTCCTCGACCGGTTCGGCCGCGAGCAGTGAGCGGCCGGAGCGCGCGAGGCCAGCGAGCGCGACTAGGAACCAGAGGACGAGCAGGCCTCCGTCGAGCCGGCTCAGGGTGCCGTCGCGGGCAAGAAGGAGCAGCGGAAGCGGCGCGGCGGCGGTCCAGGCGAGCGCGGGTAAGGGAAGCCGGCTTCGCATCGGAGCGATCAGCGCGCCGAGACCGGCGACGCCGGCGGCCAGGAAGGTGGTGCCGCCGAGGAAGGTTCCGGCCGCTGCGCCGGGGAGACCTTTGGCGTTGGCGGCGATGCCGGCGGCCAGGTTCTCGAGCTCGAAGCCGGACAGGACGACGGAGACGACGAAGGCGGGGAGCCGCAGCCGAGCGGCGAGTGCGAGCAGGCCGCGGAAGAAGACGTCGGCGCCGGCGACGACGAGCGCGACGCCTGCGACCAGCAGCGCGAGGGCGGCGAGCGAGGACACCGGGGGATTCTCCTCTCCGGCCAATCCACCACCGGTGCCGGGTCGATCTCAAGCAGTCCACCCAGCAATTGCGAGGCGGTTCTCTCCGGTCCGCGCTCCGGGCAAGTGTGTCCGGATCGAGTTGCAGCCACGGATCGCGCGGGGCGAACTGGTCCAGCGGCAGCTGGCCGCCTGGCAGCGCTGATGCGGGCCCGGTCATCACGATCACCTCGTACCTCCGAGCGAAGGGGTGATTGTCGATGTCGCAGCAGGGCCAGCTGATTCGGTTGAAGAGAAAGGGACGGGACGGCGAGCCAGTGTGGGCGTACCGGTATCGAGTGGGCGGCCGAGGCTCGAAGCGAGTGCAGCGCGGGGGTTTTGCTTCCGAGCGGGACGCGGCGGAGGCCTTGGAGCGAGACCTGGAACGGCTACGACGCGAGCAACGAGTCGCGAGATCGCTGACCGTCGCCGAATTAGTAGAGGCGTATCTGGCGCAGCATGACGTTGATCCGGTGACGATCGAGAAGCTGCGCTGGCTGCTCGGGAAGGCGGTCGCCGTTTTCGGCGAGCGGCCGGTGGGTGAACTGCGCTCGGAGGAGATCGCCGCCTGGCGGATCGCGCTCTCCCCGGGCTACCGGTTCGACGCGACGCAGGCGCTGCGGCAGGTGCTCTCGCGTGCGGTGCTTTGGGGGATGATCGACGTCAACCCGGCGAAGCTCGGCGTCGATAACCCGTCGCCGCGGCGACGGGAGCAGCGCCCGTTCGAGTCATGGTCCGAGCTCGACGCGGTCGCCGCGAATCTCGCGCCCCGCTACGGGCCGATGGTGATCTTCGCGGCCGCAACGGGGCTTCGCCCGGCCGAATGGCTCGCGCTCGAGAGGCGCGACGTCGATCGGCAGGCGCGCGTCGTCTATGTCCGCCGGTCGTTGACGAAGGGTCGGTTGAAGTGCACGAAGACGGAGGCCAGCCTGCGGGCGGTGCCGCTGCAGACAATCGCGCTGGAGGCGATCGAACGTCAGCCGACGAGTCGGGGCAGCCCGCTGCTCTTCCCGGCCGAGCGGGGCGGCTACCTCGACCTACACAACTTCCGGAATCGCGAGTGGAAGCCGGCGCAGCGCGCCGCCGGGATCGAGCCTCTGCGCAGGGTCTACGATCTGCGGCACACCTTCGCGACCTTCGCGCTCCGTGCCGGCATCTCCACCTTCGACCTCTCCCGCTACATGGGCGCCAGCCTGACCATGATCGACCGGCATTACGGCCACCTCGCGCGCGACGGACGCGAGCATGCGATCCGCCTGCTCGACGAGCTAAGCGCCGGACAACGTCCACGGTGGACGCTGGTGGACGCTGCGTGGACGCCGACGCTCGCGGACTCCGCTAGCCGAGACAACGAGAGCATCGGCTAAGCAGGGAAAAACTCGAAGCCCTCTGACGGACTCGAACCGTCGACCCCCTCTCTATGAAGAAGGGCCGTGTGTCAACAGGTTGTGTTCGGTCATCGCCCAGTCATGGCGGGTGTTGCCGCGGTGGTGGGTGTCGAGCGGTGCTCATCTCTCTATCGCCTCCTAATAAAGAGGACAAGGCCGATTGGGGGTTCGCTCCGGTGGCGCATCTCCGTAAGGGCCGTCAAGCGGCCAGGGGGTCGGTGGCGCCTTTGGGAGCGAATGCTTCGCCGCGGCTGAGCATGTGCCAGATCGCCTCGGCGAGGCGGCGGGCGAGGTCGATCTGGGCGACCTTGGCGCCGCGCTGCTTGCCGATCCGCGCCTTCGTCTGCTGGTAGCGGTCGCGATAGGCGGGGTGGGTGCAGGCGTGGGTGGCGGCCTCGATGAGCGCCCAGCGCAGGTAGCGCGGCCCCTGCTTGGAGAGCGGGCCGCGCAGGTCGCGCTCGCCTGATTGGTAGACGCGTGGGCAGAGACCGCTGTAGCCGGCCAGCTTGCGCGGCGACGCGAACCGTTCGATGTCACCGAGCTCGGCGGCGATCGTGTACGCGAGCACCCAGCTGATCCCAGGCACCGTGCAGAGCAACGGCACGTAGCGGTGGGCGGCGCCGAGCCGGCGCAGCTCGCGCTCGCATTCGCCGATCTCGCGCTCGAGCTCGTCGATCAGACGCAGACTCGCCTCGATCGTCCCCTGCCACGGCTCCGGCAGTCCGAGCGTTGCGAGCAGCTGGCGGCCGCGGACGCCGAACAGGTCGGAGACCGGACAGGGCTTGCCGTGCGTGAGTAGCACTGCGTGCACGCGCTGCTTCAGGCTCGAGCGGTGCCGCACCAGGTGCAGCCGCCAGCGGGCGCGTTCGCGTTCGGCACGCACCTGCGGGTCGGGCAGCCAGATCGCCGGCACCAGGTCACGCCGTGCCAACTCGGCGAGCACCCAGGCGTCGATCCGGTCGGTCTTACACGCGAGCGGCGCAAGCCCCTTCACCTTCTGCGCGTCGGCGATCTCGACCTGCCAGCCCGCGAGTTCGAGCCGGTCGTGGACGAAGCGGGCGCCGTTCATCGACTCGATCGCGGCGCTGACCGGCTCGCCGTGCCCAGCGAGCCGCTCGCTCAGGCCGCGAAGCCCATCGGCGTCAGGCGCTGACGCACCACGCTCGACCGTCTCGCCCTCCGCGTCGAGCAGATGGAAGTCGAGACGCTTGCGGCTGAGATCCAATCCGGCGTACAACATCGAAACGGGCCTCCTCTGCGATAGCTCCCAGTGACAAACCGGAGCGTGTCACCGGGGAGGCCCTTCTTCATGGCATTCCTTACCATGGAGGATTCGCGCTGCAGGAGAGGGACTGAGGAACAGCGCTCGCTACGGCGTTTTTCCTGCCCCGACGCCGCTTCGTCAGCCAGACGCATCCCTCCCTCGAAGAGCC
>JABFWJ010000180.1 GCA_013362295.1 Thermoleophilia bacterium | reverse complement strand
GGCTCGGCGACGGCCCGACGGGCTGGAACGTGCGCGTCGTCCCGAATCTCTATCCCGCGCTCGAGCGGCAGGAGGTCGTGATCCACGGGCCGGACCACGTGCGCTCGGTCGGCGAGCTGAGCGACGGGACGCTCGACCTGGTCGCGGAGGCCTGGCAGCGGCGGGCGCGCGACGTCGGAGGTCGCTGTATCCCGATCCACAACGAGGGGTACGAGGCGGGCGCGTCGCTACCGCACTCGCACTCGCAGCTCGCATGGCTCCCGGCGCCGCCGCCGGCCGCGGTCGCCGAGCGCGGGCTGCCCGAGGTCGTCCGCCTGCTCGAGCGCGACGGCGTCACGGCGGGGTGCCCGGTCGCGAGCCGTGTTCCCTACGAGGTGCTGATCGCACCGGTGCGCGCCGAGCCGGAAGGCCTGC
Source organism: Thermoleophilia bacterium (assembly GCA_013362295.1). GTDB lineage: Bacteria > Actinomycetota > Thermoleophilia > Gaiellales > Gaiellaceae > PALSA-600. The sequence goes on along the minus strand of JABFWJ010000180.1, from coordinate 3,735 downwards.
GCAGCGAGCTGCTCGCGCCGGCTCTGCGCCTGCTTGCGGAGCTCGTCCGGCGGCTGCAGCAGATCCGGAACGAGACGCCGGTGCCGCTGAACGCCTGGCTGCACGACGGCCCGCACTGGCACCTCGAGCTGTTTCCGCGGACGACACGGCTCGCCGGGCTCGAGCTGGGGGCAGGAGTCTATGTCAATCCGGTCGCGCCGGAACAGGCGGCGGCGGAGCTCGGCGGCGCTTAGACCGCGGCGGCTTTTTGCGTGCGGAAGCGACGTGCAGCGTCGATCGCGGCGCCGAGGTTCAAACCCTTGTCCTTTGCCTGCTTGATCAACATCACGGTCTCCACGGCGTCCATGTCGTAGATCCGCTGCTTCTTCCCTTTGGTGGGAATCTGCGCCTTGTTCGTCCAGTAGTCGAGCTGCATCTTCGAGATGCCTGCGATCGCGCAGACCTGCCCGAGATAGAGCTCGATCTTGTCGAGATGCTCAGCCATGTCGATCGGCTCGAGCAGATCGACCTGCGTGGTGTACGCCATTCGAGGGCTTCCTTCCGTGGACATCTCCCGACCCCTCACTTGACACTTTTACCACCCCAAGTTGCAAAAGGGAAGACGTTGTGCGGGAAATCACACAGAAGGGTGATGAAATGTGCGCGCGGGCGAGCTCAGGCGGCGTCTGACGGCTCGCCGTTCGAGTCGTCGCCCGACTCGACGACCGGCGCGAGCGACGAGACCTGCTCGCCCTCGCGGAGCCGCATCACGATCACGCCCTGCGTCGAGCGGCCGAGGCGCTTGATGTCCTCGACCGGCATCTTGATCACGGTGCCGCCCGTCGAGATCAGCATCACCTGGTAACCGTCGCGGACGACGCGTGCGCCGGCGAGATGGCCGCGCGCCTCCGTCAGCTGCACGGTCTTCACACCCATGCCGCCGCGGCCCTTCTTCGGGTACTCCGAGACGCGCGTCCGCTTGCCGTAGCCGTTCTCGGTCACGACGAGGAGGTCGGCGTCGTCGGCGGCGATCGCGACGGAGATCACCTCGTCGTCGCCGCGCAACCGCATTCCCTGCACCCCCGAAGCGTCGCGGCCCATCGGACGGACGTCCTGCTCGGAGAAGCGGATCGCCTGCCCGAGCCGCGAGACCATGAGCACGTCGTCCTCGCCGGAGCTGTGGCGTACGCCGACGAGCTCGTCGCCCTCGCGCATCTTGATCGCAATGATCCCGTCTGCCCTGAGCGGCGTGTTGTACGCCTTCAGCTCCGTCTTCTTGACGATGCCGTTCTTCGTCGCGAAGAGCAGGTACTGCGCCTCCTCGAAGTTGCGCGTCTGGATGACCGCGCGCACGTTCTCGCCCTGCCGGAAGGGCAGCAGGTTCACGATCGCGCGGCCCTTCGACTGGCGCGAGCCGAGCGGCAGCTCGTGCACCTTCAGCCGGTAGACCTTCCCGACGGTCGTGAAGAAGAGGATGTAGTCGTGCGTGGACGCGACGAAGAGGTGCTCGATGTAGTCCTCGTCCTTCAGGTCCATGCCCATCACGCCGATGCCGCCGCGGCGCTGTTCGCGGTAGGCGGTGACGGGTAGCCGCTTGATGTAGCCCGAGCGAGTGATTGCGATCACCATGTCCTCTTCCGCGATCAGGTCCTCGAGCTCGAGCTCCTCTTCGGCGGCGACGATCTCGGTCCGACGGTCGTCGTTGCGTCCGTAGATCGCACGCAGCTCGGTCAGCTCGTCCTTGATCAGCGCGTCGATCTTGGCCTCGTCGGAGAGGAGCGCGCGCAGCTCGGTGATCCGCTCCTGGATGTCGCGGTACTCGTTCTCGACACCTTGGCGCTCCAGCGCGGTCAGCGCGCGCAGCCGCAGCTCGAGGATCGCGACCGCCTGCGCCTCCGAGAGCTCGAACGTCTCCATCAGGCCGTTCTTCGCGGCCTCGGTGTCGGCGGCGCTCCGGATGAGGGCGATCACGGCGTCGAGGTTGTCGAGCGCGATCAGGTAGCCCTGCAGGATGTGAGCGCGCTTCTCCTTCTGGCGCAGCTCGTGCTTCGACCGCCTGGTGACGATCTCGCGCTGGAAGTCGAGGTAGTGCTTCAGCAGCTCGAGCAGCGACAGCGTCCGCGGGACGCCGTTCACGAGCGCGACGGTGTTGACGCCGAAGGTCGACTGGAGCGGCGTGTGCTTGAAGAGCTTGTTCAGCGCCACCTGCGGCACCGCGTCCCGTTTCAGCTCGATCTGGATGCGCATGCCGGAGCGGTCGGAGTGGTCCTGCAGATCGGAGACCTCGGTCAGCACCTTCTCGTTGACGAGATCCGCGATCTTCGCGATCACGCCGCTGTCGCCGCCCTTCTTCACGCCGTAGGGGAGCTCGGTGACGATGATCGCGCTCTTCCCGCCGCGCAGCTCCTCGATGTGAGCGCGCGCACGCATGACGACGCGGCCGCGACCGCTGCGGTAGGCGTCGCGGATGCCGGAGCGCCCGACGATGATCGCGCCCGTCGGGAAGTCGGGGCCCTTGACGTGCTTCATCAGGTCCTCGACGTTGGAGTCGGGCTTGTCGATCAGCTGCACGATCGCGTTCGCGACCTCGGTCAGGTTGTGCGGCGGGATGTTCGTCGCCATGCCCACGGCGATCCCGGCGCTGCCGTTGACGAGCAGGTTCGGGAAGCGCGCCGGCAGCACGACCGGCTCGCGCTTCGACTCGTCGTAGTTCGGCCCGAAGTCGACCGTGTCGGAGTCGAGCTCGCGCAGCGTCTCCTCGGCGAGCTTGGCGAGGCGAGCTTCGGTGTTGTGGCTGACGAATCCGTTCGTCAGAAACGAGTGGTCGTCGGTGTCGACGCGCAACGAGAAGACGGGCTGCACGCCTGCGTCCTCCACCGAGGCCACCTCGGCGTAGTAGTAGTCGCCGGTGACGAGCGGCTCGACGACGCGCCTGACCTCGTCCGAGGCGATGCGCTCGAGAATTGCGGTGCCTCCCTGCTCCCAGCGGTCGATGCGGTCGACGTTGTGCCGGCGCAGCCAGTCCTTGTCGACCCAGCGTGAGCCGCAATCGCTGCGGATGTAGGACGCGATCCCCGGCACGTGATCCGAGCTCAAAGCGCTGCTCTGACGCGGCACCTGCGCGAGTTCGCGGTCGAGTTTCGCCTGCTTCGCCCCCAGGAAGCCGACGTTGCGTGCGAAAAGCCGTGCGTCGCGCCGGTTCGTGATCACAACCTTTGTCTCGCCCTTCGCGTAGTGGCAGAGCCGCGAGACGATCCCGAACTCGAGCAGCAGCAACTGCACGTCCTTCGCGAGCTGCTCGCTGTAGGTCGAGTAGGAGATCTGCATCGTCTTGCGCGCGAGGAGCGACGAGGAACCGTCGCCGGTGAAGAGGGCCTGCAGGAAGACACGCTTGTAGGCCTGGGACGCGCCCCAGACGCCCTCGGGCACGCGCTTCTCGGCCGCTCGCTGCGACCGCAGCGCCGCAAGCGGTGATGCGGCGAGCCGCTCGGTGTTGTGAACGTCGAGCTCCCACAGCGTGCTGCCCGAGGCGATCCGACGGCGCGAGATGTAGCGAGTGCCGCCTACGACCTCGTCGTAGGCGTCGGCCACGACGGCGAAGAAGTCGAAGTCGACGTTGTTGAAGCCGGCACGCTGCTCCGATACGAAACCTTCGGCCACGAAGGCACCGAGCAGCAGCGCCTCGCTACGTGAACCGGCATCCAGCTCCAACTCGACCGGACGCGGCCTGCGCGCCATCATCACGCGGTCGCCCGG
>JABFWJ010000004.1 GCA_013362295.1 Thermoleophilia bacterium | reverse complement strand
AGGCCTGCAGCCGCTCCTGCGTCGCGCGGATCCCGGGGTCGTCCGAGAGCTGCCCGCGGCGAAGCAACTCCCAGGCAGGTTTGACGTCCCGGGCGTCCATGAACGAATGCATCACGAACGTCAGCGGCCGCACCTGTCCCGCCAACAGGTTGCGTACCCCAACCCGGCGGATCAGCCGCACCGCCCAGCCCGCCGCCACCGGGATCACGCCCGGGTCGCGCAGCGCCGCCCGCGTCAGCCGGGCCGCAAGGAGAGCGCGCGGCGCCGCGAAGTCGACGCCGCCGAATGCCGCGAAGAGCCGGTCGCGAACCTCGAGATCGGCCGGGACGAGGTCGTCGATCACCGGCACCCAGCGCTCCCCGGCGAGAAAGCCCCAGGCGGTGCGGTTACAGCGCTCGTCCCCGATCTGCACGCCCTTGAAGGGAAGCCTCGCTCCCGCGCCTCGCTCGATCTCGGCCCACACGGAATCCGGGCTCAGCTCCCGGTAGCCGCTCCGCCAGCGGCGCTCGTCGCCGACGTAAGCGGCCGGCTGAAACGAGAACATCCGGAAGCCCATCCTCCGGCAGCTGCGGATCACCTCGGCGATCTCACCCACGTTCCTCGGAGTCACGGTCATGTTGTGGGCCAGGTAGTGCTTCACGCCATGCTCCCGCTCGAGACGCTCGAACATCGCGCAGAACCGTCGACGGTGCGGATGCAGCTCTCTTTCGTTCCGCGGCCGCGGAACGCCGCGGCGGCCGATCATCCGCGAGTCGACGTGCGCGGCGAAGGAGAGTCGCCGAAAGCGTGGCGCGCCCTCGGCCGTCAGTGCGAGACGTTCCAGATAGTCGTAGTCGAAGTCGCCGTGAGTCATGCTCATCGGTGCCCGCCCCTGCCGCCGCATCGCCTCGAGCGCCGCCGCGTGATCCTCCGGGGAGAGCAGGCTGACCTCGCCGCCGATCAGTTGCGCGTGCGCTCGCGGCCCTCGCCGCGAGCGCAGGTACCTCATCTGACGGTCGACTTCGGCGACCGTGTGCGCGCCGTCGACGCGCACCTTGTTCGCGTCTCGGGAGTGGTAGCAGGGCGTGCACGCGAGGTTGCAGCGCGGGAAGACGCCGTTCGTGCCTTCGCAGCCGACGCTGTGCCGGCCGACAGCCTGCGACGCAGTTCGCACATGCGCGGGCAACTCGGACCAGCGGCGCTCGAGCGCGGACCGCACCTCCGGATCGACCGGCAGCGTGAGCCGGTCCAGCCTGCGCAGCGCGCCTGAGAGCACCACCATATGATCTTCGATGCGACCGCGTCGCGAACGATGCGGCCACCCATCCTCGTCGCACTAATCGAGCGGAGCGAGCCGGCGTCCGACCGGCGAGATCTGCGCCTCGGCCTGCTGCACGGCGAGGCTCATCGTCGGGTAGGCGTGGATCGTCTGTGCAAGGCGGCCCGCGAAGCAGCGGGTTCGGATCGCGAGCGCGCACTCCTGGATCAGCTCGCCCGCGCGTGGCCCGACGATCTGTGCACCGACGAGCACGCCGCCGCCCGTGCGGCCGAGCAGCGGCCGTGCCGCGGTGACGAGCTTCACGAATCCGGCCGGGCGCTCGAGGATGCGCGCCCGGTCGACGTGGCTCATCGGAAAGACGTGGGCTTCGACGTGCCGGTGCCGCTCTCGCGCCTCCGACTCGGTCAACCCGACATGCGCTACTTCCGGATCGGTGAAGGTGACCGACGGGACGACGCGTTCGTCCAGTCGCGCGCGTTTACCGGCCGCGTTGGCGCCGGCGATGCGCCCCTCGTGGGAGGCGACGTGGGTGAACTGGTAGCCGCCTGTGACGTCGCCGGCAGCGAACACGTGCGACTGGCTGGTGCGGCAGCGCCGGTTGATCTCGACGTAGCCGCGTTCGAGCGCGAGCTCGAGGCCGAGAGACTCGGCCGAGCCCTTGCGCCCGGCGGCGACGAGCAGCTCGTCGCAGACGACTTCGCCCCCCTCAGTCTGCAACGCGATCTCTGCGCCGCGCTCCTCGACGGCCGTCACGCCGGCGCCGAGACGCAGATCGATTCCCTCGCCCGCGAGCACCTGTGCGATCGCTTCGCCGGCCTCCGGCTCGTCGTGCGGCAGCAGTCGGTCCGCCACCTCGAGCACGGTCACCTGGCCGCCGAGCCGGCGGAACGCCTGCGCGAGCTCGAGCCCAACCGCGCCGCCGCCAAGCACTGCCAGCCGCCCCGGAAGCTCGCGCAGGCCGAACACGGTCTTGTTGGTGAGGAAGCGGACGGCGTCGAGCCCTTGGATCGGCGGTACCGCCGGCAGGCTGCCGGTCGCGATGACGAACCGGCGCCCGGTGATGCTGCGCGAGTGGTCCAGCTCGAGCGTGTGCTGATCGCTGAAGCGGGCTCGGGCGTGGATGACGTCGATCCCGACGCTTGTGAAGCGCTCGTCCCGCTCGTCGCGGGCGATCTGCTCGACGATGCGCCCGCGGCGGCGCATCACGGCCGCGAAGTCGAACCCGGGCGCGGCCGCGACGATCCCTTCCGCCTGCGCGTGACGGATATCGTGCGCCATCTGAGCGACCTCGATCAGCGCCTTCGAGGGGACGCAGCCGTAGAAGGTGCAGTCGCCACCGATGCGCGGCTCCTCTTCGACCAGCGCCACCGAGGCGCCGAAATGGCGAGCGGTCAACGCGGCCGTCAGGCCGGCCGTCCCGCCGCCGAGCACGATGACGTCGTAGTCCATCGGAGATTCTTAGATGCTCGCGCCCGCCAAGGCGATCCCAGCTGGGCCGCGACCCGCGGTCGGCGTGCGGCTTCTCGGCCCCTGCCGTCGCGCCCGTCGGAGGCCTGACAACCGCGGGCCCGGCTGGGGTACCCATGACGCCCCGGCTACAGGAGGATTTGCACGGCGAGCGCTGGTCTGCACCCGTGTCGCAGCAGATCGATCGCGAGGTGGAGGTCGACGTCGCGGCGACCTCCGATCGCGCTTGCGGCGCGAGCCGGATAGCCGGCTCTGCGCAGCTGATCGACCCGCCAGCGGCGTACGAGTTCGTCCTCGCTGATGTGGTGGGTGGTGAGCTTGGCGGTCTGCATGGTCATCTACACCCTTCGACCGTCCGGGGCGCGGTGCGATTCAGCTATCGGCGCGCGGCTCACCCAAAGACTGCGCGGTCGCACCGCGGGACGTGTGCGTCAGTCAGCGGGGACGCCGCCGTGTATGCGATGCCGCCTGCGCACGGTTGCCTGAGCGACCGAAAGCCGAAGGCCCGCGGGTGAATCCGGCTCGCCCCCTTGTCATCTAACGAGACACGTGACGTCGAACTTGAAGGGGGTCTGGGAGAGCATGCCGAGAGCGGTCTGGAACGGTGCCGTGATCGCGGAGAGCGATGACACGATCAAGGTCGAAGGCAATCACTACTTCCCGCTTGAGTCCCTCAAGCGCGAGTACCTGGTCGAGAGCGGCACGCACACCATCTGTCCGTGGAAGGGCGTCGCCAGCTACTACACCATCGAGGTGGACGGCGAGCGCAACGTCGACGCTGCCTGGTACTACCCCGACCCCAAGCCTCCGGCTGCGAGGATCCGCGGTCGGGTCGCCTTCTGGCGAGGCGTCAAAGTCATGCCGACCGAGCAGGAGCGGGCGCGGCGGGCCGAGTCCCCTCGGGGCCTGCTCGCGCGGCTGCTTCGCACCTGACGGTCAGGGCGAGATCCATGAAGCGCGCCTCGGTGCGAGTGCACGATCAGCGTGAATCTCGGAAGCGGCCGTCAGCATCTGACGGCGTGAGCGTAGCGACGATCACGGCCACAACGGCGACGTTCGAGAACGAGGTGCTCGCGAGCGAGCAGCCGGTCGTGGTCGACTTCTGGGCAGCGTGGTGTGGCCCATGCCGCGCGGTTGCGCCAATCCTCGAGCAGCTTGCGCAGGAGCGTGCGGAGGAGCTGAGGGTGGCGAAGGTCGACATCGACTCCGAACCCGCACTCGCGCAGCGCTACCAGATCACGAGCATTCCCACGATCGTCCTGTTCGAGGGTGGCGAGCCGGTGGCGCGTGTCGTGGGCGCGCGGAACAAGGCCCGGCTCGAGGAGGCGCTCGGGTTAGGACGGTTCGCTGACGGCCGCCGGGACGCGGACCGCAGACTGGTGGCCGCCGGCCAGCGGCTCGTCGCGCGGCTGCGTCGCCGCCCAACGTAGG
>JABFWJ010000111.1 GCA_013362295.1 Thermoleophilia bacterium | reverse complement strand
CCTTGGTAGGGTTGTCCCGATGCCGATCTACGAATACGTCTGCATGAGCTGCGAGTCCCACTTCGAGGAGCTCGTGGGCATGTCGGATCCCGATCCGAGCTGCCCCGACTGCGGCAACCAGAAGGTCGCGAAGCAGTTCAGCATGTCGTTCGCAGCACACGGCAGCGCCGGTCAGCCCTCCTTCGGTGGCGGCTGCTGCGGCGGATCGTGTGGCTGCTGCAACTGACGCGCACCTCTCGCTGATCGCCTACGGCGACGTCGTCGCGGGCTGCGAGCGATGCGCGCTCGCGCGCACGCGCACCCAGGTCGTCTTCGGCTCTGGCTCGCCGACCGCCGATCTGATGTTCGTCGGCGAGGCGCCTGGCTTCCACGAGGACAAGCAGGGGGTGCCGTTCGTCGGTGCCGCCGGAAAGCTGCTCGGCAAGCTGCTCGAGGGGATCGGGCTCACGCGCGACGAGGTGTGGATCTGCAATGTGCTGAAGTGCAGGCCTCCCGGCAACCGCGACCCGCTCCCGGACGAGATCGAGGCGTGCGAGCCGCACCTGTGGCGGCAGATCGAGTTGATCCAGCCGACGCTGATCGCGACGCTCGGCAATTTCGCGACGAAGCTCCTCTCGGGCAAGCCGGCCGGCATCACGCAGGTGCACGGCCGCCCGCAGCAGGTCGTGCTCGGCGGCAACGCCGTGACGCTTTACCCGATCTTCCACCCCGCGGCCGCGCTCTACACGCCGCGGATGCTGCAGGTGCTCGAGGAGGACTTCCGCCGCATCCCCGACCTGCTCGGCCGCCCCGCCGCCCCGCCACCCCCGACTGCCCCCCTCTACGTGCCCGACCCCCCCGTCGAGCACCCAGTCCAGCTCGGCCTTTTCTAGACGGGCCTCGTCCAGACAAAATTCCGTGGTCGGACCACGCGGAGGGAACGGCTCACCCTCGGCCTCTATGGTCATGTCCTTGGAGTGCACGACGTCGTCGCCCGCCGAGACCGAGGCGCTCGCTGCTCGCCTGGCCGGCGCCCTGCGGGCCGGGGACGTCGTGGGCGTCTCAGGCGAGCTGGGCGCCGGCAAGACGACCTTCGTGCGCGGGGCGGCGCGCGCGCTCGGCGTCGAGGGGCCGGTCTCGAGCCCGACGTTCACGATCGGTCACCGCTACGAGGCGCCCGTTCCGGTGGCGCACCTCGACCTCTACCGGATCGCGGGCCTCGACCCGGAGGAGTGGGCCGACCTCGAGCCGTACTTCGACGGCACGGTGGCGTTCGTGGAGTGGCCGGAGCACGGCGGCGATTGGCTTCCGGCCGCGCGCGCGCACGTTACGCTCACTCACGTCGACGAATCCCATCGGCAGGTGAGCATCGACAGTGACGACGATCTTGGCCTTTGACACTGCGACGTCCTTCGGGGCGGTCTGCGGGGTGATGCCCGACCGGCACGCCCATGCGCCGAGGGCGGGTGATCTGCTCGAGGCCGTCGATCGTCTCGTCGAGGATCCACGGGCGATCGAGGGGATCGTCGTGGGACGGGGCCCCGGCAGCTTCACCAGCATCCGCATCGGGCTGGCCGTCGCGCGCTCGCTCGCGTCGACGCTCGACGTGCCCGTGGCAGGTGCCTCGACGCTCGACGCATACGCGACGGGAATGCCCGTCGTCGACGCACGGCGAGGCGAGGTCTTCGCCCGCGGCCCCCGCGTCTGCAAGCCCGAGGAGCTCGACGTGGACGGCCAGGTGCTCGTCGGCGACGGCGCGATCCGCTATCGCGACGTCTTCGAACGCCGCGGCGGGACGGTCCCGCCGGACGACGACCCGGTGCACGTGCCCGACCCGCTCCTGCTCGTCGCACGCGCCGGTCCGTTCGGGCCCGCGGCGGAGGTCGAGCCGCTCTACGTCCGCGATCCCGACGCGAAGCCGAGCGCATGACCGCCGTCGCGGTCGAGATCCGCGTCCTCGACCTCGCCGACCTGGACGCGATCGAGATGATCGAGCAGCGGGCCTACCCGACGCCGTGGTCGCGCTCGATGTTCGCCTCCGAGCTCGCGAAGCCGACGTCGATCTGCCTCGGCGCGTTCGAAGGCAGCGACCTCGTCGGCTACGTGATCAACTCGCGGTACGTCGACGCGTGGCACGTGATGAACGTCGCCGTCCACCCAGACCACCAGCGTCGCGGCGTCGCGACGGCGCTTCTCGAGCGGCTTTTCGAGCTGACACGCGGAGACGAGCGCCGCGGGTACACGCTGGAGGTCCGCGTCTCGAACGAAGACGCCATCCGCCTCTACGAGAAGCTCGGCTTCGAATCCCGCGGCATCCGGCGCGGCTACTACACCGACAATCGGGAAGACGCGCTCATCATGTGGAGAGACTCCGGCCGGTGATCTTGGGGATCGAGACGTCGTGCGACGAGACCGCTGCGGCGCTCATCACGCACGATGGGGAGATCGTCTCCAATGTCGTCGCGAGCCAGGCCGACTTGCATGCGAAGTACGGCGGGGTCGTGCCGGAGGTCGCGAGTCGGCGTCATCTGGACTTGATGGTGCCCGTGCTCGAAGAGGCGCTCGTCGCGGAGCCGGAGGCGATTGCGGTGACGTCCCGGCCGGGACTGATCGGAGCGCTCCTCGTCGGCGTCTCCGCGGCCAAAGCGCTCGCGTGGGCGCGCCGTCTGCCCCTGATCCCCGTCAACCATCTCCACGGCCACGTCGCGTCGCTCTACCTGAGGCCGCTTGACCTGCAGCCGCCCTTCACGTGTCTGCTCGCGAGCGGCGGGCACACGATGCTGCTCGATGTCCGCGACCGCTCCGGGTACACCGTGCTCGGTACGACCCTGGACGACGCGGCAGGGGAAGCCTTCGACAAGGGCGCGCGGCTGCTCGGTCTCGGCTACCCGGGCGGCCGGGAGATCGACGCGCTCGCGAGGCAGGGCGATCCGTCCGCGTACGACTTTCCCATCGCCCGGGTGCCCGGCCTCGACTTCTCCTTCTCGGGCCTCAAGACGGCGCTCCTCTACACGGTGCGCGAGCTCTCCGCCTCCGAGCTCGAGGCGCGGCGGGCCGACTTGGCCGCGAGCTACCAGCGCGCGATCGTCCGAGCGCTCGTCGAACGCCTCGAGACCGCCGGGGGAGACCGGATCGCCGTCGTGGGCGGCGTCGCCGCCAACTCGGAGCTGCGCGCGGCGCTGCCGGAGGCGGCGCTCGCCCCGCTCGACCTCTGTACCGACAACGCCGCGATGATCGCCTCGGCCGGCCGGTATGCCGACCCCGTCCCGTACCCCGACTACCTTTCCCTTGATGCGCGTGCCACGGCGTAGCCTCGGTCTGCTCGGCGTCGCGATCCTGACGATCGTGCTCGGCGTGACCGTCGTGGCACGCGGCCGGAACGGGACCGTCGTGCAGCAGGCGGTCAGTTGGCGCGGGCTCGTCGGCGATCCGCGCTCGGCGGTGCCGTCGGGGCAGCGGATGATCGTCGTGCTGCACACGCCGTCGGTCTCGGACCGGCTCGCGAAGGTGCGGTATGCGACGGAGGCCCAGGAGCGGTCGTGGACGACGCAGGCGTATGCCGCACAACAGCAGGTGCTGACGACGCTTGCCGCGGCGGGGATCACGGTGCGTCCGGACTTCAGCTACTCGCGCGTGCTCGACGGCTTCGCGGCCCCGCTCGACCCGCGCGCGGTGTCGCTGCTCGAGCACCTGCCGGAAGTCGGCGGCAGCTATCCGGTGCGCGCGGCGTTCCCGGCGTCGGTCTCGGAGTCGCTGCTCTCGACGCACGCATTCGGTGCCGAGAGCGGCCACCGGTCGGACGTCAACCTCCCCGGTTACGACGGCCGGGGCGTCACGATCGCACTGCTCGACACGGGCGTGGACCTCGCCCATCCCTATCTGCGCGGCCGGCTGCTCGCCGGTATCGACCTCGTCGACAAGAGCGACGACGCCACCGCGCACTCGAACCCGCAGGATCCCTCGCAGCTCGAGCGCCACGGCACCGAGCTCGCGGGGCTGCTCGTCGGTGCGGGCGGGCCGGGCGGACTGCACGGCGTCGCGCCCGGCGCGACGGTGCTACCGATCCGCGTCGCCGGCTGGCCGCCGGCTGCCGACGGGCGCAACCTCGTCTACGGCCGAAGCGACCAGCTGATCGCGGGACTCGACCGCGCCGTCGACCCGAACGGGGACGGCGACTC
>JABFWJ010000205.1 GCA_013362295.1 Thermoleophilia bacterium | reverse complement strand
GCCCTGCACTGCATCCGCTGCAGCGCGTGCCTCAACGTGTGCCCGGTCTACTCCCGCACGGGCGGACACGCGTACGGCTCCGTCTACCCCGGCCCGATCGGCGCGATCCTGACCCCGCAACTGCGCGGGATCGAGAACGCGTCGTCGCTCCCGTACGCGTCCACGCTCTGCGGCGCCTGCTACGAGGTGTGTCCCGTGAAGATCGACATCCCGCGCGTGCTGCTCCACCTGCGCGCGAAGGCGGTCGAGGCGAAGGGCCGGACGGCGGAAAGCGCAGTCATGCGGCTCGCCGCGTGGACGTTCGCGAGCTCCCGCCGCTTCGCCGCCGCGCAGCAAGCCGTCCGTCCGCTCTCGCGTCTCCGCCGTTTCCCCGTGCTGTCGAAGTGGACGAGGACCCGCGACCTGAAGCCGCCGGCGCGCGAGACGTTCCGCACCTGGTGGCGCCGGGAGCGCTCGTGAGCGACGCGCGGCAGGAGATCCTCAGACGCGTCGCGTCGACCGCGACGAGCGGCCCGGTGTCCCGCGAGTACCGGCGCACGGGCACGCTCGGACGTCAGGCACTCGTCGAGCGCTTCTGCCTACGCGTGGGCGAGTACCGCGCGGACGTGAGGAGGATCGGAGAGAGCAACGTCGCTGCAGCCGTCGAGGACGCGGCGGGGGCTCGGCGCCTCGTCGCACCGCCCGGCATTCCAGCCTCGTGGCGGCCCGCCGCACGCGAGCTCGTCGAGGACCGGGGGCTCACGCCGCGCGAGCTCGACGACGTCGACGGCGCGCTGACCGGCTGCACCGTGGCGATCGCGGAGACCGGCACGATCGTGCTCACCGCCGCTCAGCACGAAGGGCGGCGCGCCCTCACGCTCGTGCCCGACCTCCACGTCTGCGTCGTGCGCGAGTCGCAGATCGTCGAGCTCCTGCCGGAGGCGCTCGCGCTCCTCGAGGCGGAGTCGCTGGCGGCGCGTCCGCTGACGTTCATCTCCGGTCCGTCCGCGACCTCCGACATCGAGCTCAGCCGGGTCGAGGGCGTCCACGGGCCGCGCGAGCTCGTCGTCCTCCTCGTCGAGGAGCGAGCATGACGGAACGGAGCGCGGCGTTGGACGTGGGGCAGCCGCAGGCGTACCCTCAGGTGCATGGAGGCGCGCGCAGAGCGACATCGTCACGCGGCGCAGACGCACGACGAGTCGGCCGGCCGCCACGAGGAGGCGGCGACCTTCTGGTCGGAGCGGGGAGACGCGGCGCGGGCGGACATCGAGCGCCGCAGTGCCGAGCTCGAGCGAGCCGCGGCTGCCCTGGAACGTGACCGCGCCGACCTCGAAGACCAGGACGCGGCGAACCGCAGATGAACGCCGCGGCGTCCGGGCTCGGCACGCCGCGGCAGGGGAGCTAGACGGGATGCCCGACACGGGCTGCGAGATCGTCGTCGTCGGCGCCTCCGCCGGAGGAGTCGAAGCCCTGATCCGGTTCGCGCGCGTCGTTCCGAGGGACTTCGCAGCGCCGATCATGATCGTCCTGCACGTCCCGAGCTCGGGGCCTAGCGTCCTGCCGCAGATTCTCGACCGCGTCGGGCCCCTCCCGGCGGTGCATGCCCAGGACGGGATGGAGACGGCCGGGGGCTGCCTCTACATCGCGCCCCCGGATCGGCACATGCGGATCGTGGGCCGGCGCATCCAGCTCGACCCCGGCCCGCGCGAGAACGGGCATCGCCCCGCGATCGACCCGCTTTTCCGCTCTACAGCCGAGTCGTACGGGAGCCGCACGGCGGGTGTGATCCTGTCGGGGACGCTCGACGACGGGACCGTCGGCCTGAACTGCATCGCAGAGGCGGGCGGCGCCACGCTCGTCCAGGACCCACGCGACGCGATGTACCCGGCGATGCCGGCGAACGCGATCGCGTACGCGCGGCCCGATTACGTGCTTCCGATCGAGAAGCTCGTCGAGACACTCGTCCAGCTGACCGCCGGCGCGAGCGGATACGCGGGGAAGGAGGTGGCTGTGCCGGACGACCAAGCACCCAACCCAGGGGGCGAGGACGCTCAACCAGGCGAGATCGCACCGTTCGCCTGTCCGGACTGCGGGGGGACGCTCTGGGAGAAGGAGGAAGGCGACACGATGAGCTATCGCTGCCGTGTCGGCCACGCCTTCACGATGAACAGCCTCATCGTACGCCACGTCGACACGCTGGAGCGGACGCTGTGGGCGGCCTGTCGCGCGCTGGAGGAGCGCGCCACGATGTCGCGGCGCGTCGCCCGGCGGCTCAACGACGGCGACCGGACGAGCTCGGCCAGACGTTTCGAGCGTCAGGCGAAGGTCTCCGCGGAGCAGGCTGCCCAGCTGAAGACGCTGCTCGATTCGCTCGAGGCTGTCCCGGATATCGGCCTCGACGCGATCGCCGAGTCGCGGATAGCGTCGGAGCATGGCGTTGCCTAGCGCTACGTCTGATCTCGAGTCGCTGCTCGAGCACATCAAGTCCGTACGCGGCTTCGACTTCACGGGTTACAAGCGGCCGAGCCTCCAGCGCCGGTTCGCGAAGCGCATGCAGGCGGTCCGGGCCGAGTCGTTCGAGGCGTACCGCGACTACCTCGACGCGCACCCGGACGAGTTCGTCGAGCTCTTCAACACGATCCTCATCAACGTCACGTCATTCTTCCGCGACGCGCCCGCCTGGGACTACCTGCGGCGAGAGGTCGTGCCGCGGATCGTCGAGGAAGCGCAGGCGAGGGATTCGATCCGGGTGTGGTCGACTGGCTGCGCGTCGGGTGAGGAGGCCTATTCGCTCGCGATCTGCTTCGCGGAGGCGCTGTCGGAGGCCGAGGTGAGCGGGCGGGTCAAGATCTACGCCACGGACATCGATGGAGAGGCACTGGCCGAGGGGCGCCACGGCGTCTATGCGTCGGCAAAGCTCGAGAACGTGCCGGACGATCTCCGCACTCGTTACTTCGAGCGCCACGATCACCACTGGATCGTCGCGGCGCCGCTGCGGCGCGCCGTCATCTTCGGCCGGCACGACATCGTCCACGATCCGCCGATCTCACGGATCGACCTGCTCGCGTCCCGGAACACGCTCATTTACTTCACCCCCGAGACGCAGCAGGGCATCCTCGCCAACTTCCACTTCGCGCTGCAGCCTTCCGGCTACCTCTTCCTCGGGAAGTCCGAGAGGATGCTCGGCCGCTCCACCCTGTTTACGCCTGTCGACGTGAAGCGCCGCGTCTTCCAGAAGCTGCAGCGCGTCGACGGACAGGATGCTGCGCGCCGGCTGCCTCCGGACTCAGCCGACTTGGACGGCCGCGACAAGTCGATCCGCGACGCAGGCTTCGAGACGGCCCCGGTGGCGCAGCTCGTCGTCGACCGAAACGGCAATGTGACGCTCGCAAACCTCCAGGCCCGAACGCTCTTCAACCTGGGTCGGCCGGACATCGGCCGCCCGTTGCGGGAGCTCGACGTCTCGTACAAACCGGTGGAGCTGCGCACCCCGATCGAGCAGGCGTACTCGGAGCGGCGTGCGATCGCGATTCGCGACATCGAATGGAATCCCCAAGACGGCGATCCGCGGGTGATGGACATCCAGGTCGCCCCGCTGCTGGCCGCCGACGGCGCCCTGGTCGGCGTCGGCATCTCTTTCGTCGACGTGACGCGGTACAAACGGCTCCAGGACTCGGTCGAGGAATCGAAACACGTCGTGGAGACCGCGTACGAAGAGCTGCAGTCGACCACGGAAGAGCTCGAGACGACGAACGAAGAGCTCCAGTCGACCAACGAAGAACTCGAGACGACGAACGAAGAGCTCCAGTCGACCAACGAAGAGCTCGAGACGATGAACGAGGAGCTCCAGTCGACCAACGAAGAGCTCGAGACGATCAACGACGAGCTGAATCAGCGCACCGAGGAACTGCACCACACGAACTTCTTCCTCGAGTCCATCCTCGCCGGCCTGGAGGAGGCGGTGGTGGTGCTGGACAGGGAGTTGCGCGTCGCGGCCTGGAACGACGGCGCGCGCGCGCTCTGGGGCTTGCTGCCGGAGGAGGTTCACGGCCGGCACTTCATGAATCTCGACATCGGCCTGCCCCTCGACCAGCTGCGAGGAGGCCTGCGTGCAGCCCTCGCCGGAGAGCCGACTAGCCCGTTCGCGGTCGAGGCGACGGATCGTCGCGGGCGCCCGATCTCGTGCCGCACTCGGATCACGTCGCTCAACCCGGCCGGCAGCGGTACCGCGGAGGGCGTGATCCTCTTCATGAAAGCCGAGTCGGCGTGATGCTCTTCGGCGAGCCGAAGCCGGCAGTCGATGGCTCCGAGGACGAGGACGTCGACGAGCCGGCGCTCCTGCAGGCCGCGCTCGCGCAGGAGGCCGAGCGCTACCGCATCGTGTACGAGCTGGCCCCGATCGCCTTGATCACGACCGATCCAGTCGGAAAGGTGCTCGAAGCCAATTCGACCGCGGCCGACTACTTCCAGATCGCGGCAAAGTTCCTGGTCGGGAAGCCGATCCTCAACTACGTCGTCCCCGAACAGCGCAGGGCGGTGCGGGTCTGGATGCTCGGCTCGAGCCGACCCGGGGTCGACGACCATTTCACCGCGCGGCTGAGGCGACGGTCGGGAGTGTCGTTCGACGCACGTCTCCGCGTGACGGCGTTCGCTGACGAGCTGTTGTGGGCGATCGTCGACGCCACGGCCGAGCGGCAGGCCGAAGAGGCATTGTGGGAGCTGAACCGCGAGCTCGATGCTCGCGTGGCTGCACAGGCCGGCGAGGTCCGGGCGGTCTACGAGCAGTTTCCTTCCGGCATCGCAATCGTGGACGGCGCGACGCGAGCCGTACGGGGGCTGAACCGCCGCGCCCGCGAGCTCCTCGGGCACTGGCCCGCCGGTGCCGTCCCGGGCCTCGAGGGCCCGCCGCACGAGGGCGGCGCCGGTCCGACGGACCCCTGGCAGATCGGGCGCGCGCTCGCAGGGGAACGCGTGGCCGGAGCGGTGACACGCCTGCTGACGCCAGAGGGACAACTCGTCGTTCTCGAGGTGAGCGCGATCCCGGTCCGCGAAGACGGTGGCTCCGTCGTGGCGGCAGCGCTCACGTTCGACGACATCTCCGAACGGAGGCAGCGCGACCTGGCGGACGCCGAATTCGTGGAGAATGCCGCCCATCAACTCCGGACGCCGATCACTGCGATCTCGATCGCGGCGGCCGCGCTGGAAGCGGGCGCGAAGAACGAGGAGGATGAACGCGAACGATTCATCGCGCACATAGCTCGCGAGAGTGACCGCTTGGCCCGCGTGATCGACGCGCTGCTCGGACTGGCGCGCCTCCAGCGCGGCGGGGCGGGATTGCTCGTGGCAATCGTCCCGCTCGCGCCGCTCCTGGAGGAGATCGTCGCCGACACGGACGTTCGGGCCGGCGTCGAGACCGTCGTGGACTGCGCGGACGGGGTCGCCGTCGTCGGCGAGGGGCCGATGCTGCGAGAGGCGATCGCCAACGTCGTCCAGAACGCCGCGGCTCACACACGTCACGGCTCGATCCGGATCACGGCCGTCCTCGAAGGAGAGCACACGATCCTCGAGGTCGCCGACACGGGGCCCGGGGTGCCGGCCGCGGCGCGCGAACGCATCTTCGAGCGCTTCTACCAGGGGGGCCGGAGCGGTGCCAGGGGGGCCGGACTCGGCCTCGCGATCGCCGCCGAGGCGGTACGCGGCAATCACGGGACGCTCGAGCTCGTCGACTCCGCGAACGGTGCGACGTTCAGGTTCACGCTTCCCGCGGCGAGGCTGCGGTGAGCAGAATCCTCGTCGTCGACGACGAAGAGACCATCCGCGACGCCGTGCGTTACCTGCTCCAAGCCGAGGGCCTCGAGGTCGTCTGTCGAAGTGACGGCACGTCTGCGCTCGAGACCGCAGCCCAGGACGAGTTCGACCTGATCGTGCTCGATGTGATGCTTGGTGACATCTCCGGGATCGAGGTCGCGCGCCGGGTGCGCTCGGGGAACGACGTCCCGATCCTGCTGCTCACGGCCCGTGACGGTGAGGCGGACGTCGTGCTGGGCTTCGAGGCCGGCGCGGACGACTACGTCGTCAAGCCGTTCTCCAAGCTCGAGCTGGTAAGCCGCGCCCGAGCGATCCTCCGGCGGCGAGAGCTCGACCGCGCTGCCCCGGAGCGGGGACTGCGCGCGGGAGACGTCTCGATCGACCTCCTTCGGCACGAGGCGTTCGTCGCGGGTCGGCCGGCGCAGCTGACGCCGACCGAGCTCCGGATCCTCTCGACCCTCGCAGAGGAGGATCGCGCGTACACACGCCGGGAGCTGCTCGAGGCCGCGTGGGACACCTCCTTCGTGCCCGACGACCGCTCCTGCGACGGCCACATCGCGAATCTTCGGCGCAAGATCGAGGACGATCCGTCGAAGCCGGAGCGGATCCTGACGGTCCGCGGCGTCGGTTACCGGCTGCGTCGTTCGTGAGGCTTTCCGCACAGAACCTGTAGCCCGACCACATAGCCCACGGATTACGGTCGGGTGGTGTTGGACTTTCTCGGGACGGTGGAGGCGGGAGAGCTCCCGGGCGGGGAGTTCGTCGTCTCGGCGAACGGCCCACTCGACGAGCGAATCGCCGCCGCGTTCCGGGACACGCTGATGCCGCTCACCGCCGCCGCCGGCGCGCCGCTCCTCCTCGACCTGGCGAATGCGCACGGCCTGGACGCCGCCGCCATGCTCGTGATCGCGGATGCGGCGCACGTCGTCGGCCGGCGCGGCGAGCAGCTCGGCATCGTCACACGGAGCCCGCTCGTGCTGCGACTGATCAGCGAATCGGGCCTCGACGAAATCGTCAAGATTGCCACGTCACTGACGGAGGCGATCGGTCGCGAGGACACGGCGCCGGCCGGGGGGAGGCATGCTGACGGGTGACGGCAGCCTGGACGAGCGCCGTGTCCGCGCGGCCGGTAACCAGTCCGTGTTCCGCGAGGTGAACGAGCGGATCGTCGAGATCTCGGAGCGGTGGTCGGCGCCGCCGCAGTTCGTCTGCGAATGCGAGAGCGCCCAATGCGCACAAACGATCATGCTGACACGGACCGAGTACGAGACCGTCCGCGGCGACCCGGGCTGCTTCCTCGTCGCCCACGGGCACGACATCCCGGAAGTCGAAGAGATCGTGAGCAGCACGGAACGGTTCGTCGTCGTCCGCAAGCTCGGCGCGGGGCGCGACGTTGCGGTCCGGTTCGACCCGCGCAGGAAACGAGGTGTCGAGCCGGTTCTGTAAAGACCTGTTCGGCTACGCCGAATCGGGCCCGGTCTTCGTGTCGTCCCACTCCGCGCAGACCGCGCGAGCCCGCTCGAGTGCGCGGACGACAAGGCCCTGCGTGCGTCCCTGGTCGTCGTTCCACGCAGCGAGCAGTGGGTCGTCGATCACGTCGGCGAGCGCCGCCAGTGCCCGGCGCAGCGGTCGGAGCGTCACCGCCTCCGGTTGGGCCGGGAGATCGACTGCGGCGACGAGCGCGCCGAGCAGCGACCAGCAGCGGGCCTCGGGGCTCCACGGCTTGACGGGATCGTCCTCCGCGTCGCGGGCCTCCGCGCCCTGACACCAGCCGTAGGCGACGAGGTCGCGCGCCCGCGCCAGGATCCGCTCGGGACCGGGATCGACGCGGTCGAGCCAGCGCAGGTGGGGCGGGCCCGTCATGCCTCGTCCCTCGTGCCCGTCCGTCCGCGCGGTGAACCGTCGTTCGGTCAGATCTGGATGACGACGAGGCGCTCTTCAGTCATCTCGCGCACCGCCCACGCCGGCCCTTCCTTCGTGTTGCCCGACGCCTTCACACCGCCGTAGGGCATCTGGTCCGCGCGGAACGTGGGCGCCTCGTTGACCAGCACGCCGCCGAACTCGAGCCGTCGCGCGGCCCCGAGGCACGTGTTGACGTCGCGGCTGAAGATCGCCGCCTGCAGCCCGTAGCGCGTCGAGTTCGCCTGCTCGATCGCCTCGTCGAGGCTCGACACGGGGGTCAGCGTGACCACGGGGCCGAACACCTCTTCGCACTGCACGGCGTCCTGCGCCGCGGGCCGCGCGATCACGGTCGGGGGAATCAGGCCGTCCTCGTTCGTGTCGCCGCCGGTCAGGACCTCGCCCTTCGACGCGCCGATCCACCCGAGGATGCGCTCGCGCTCGCCCTCGCTGATCACGGGGCCAACGTCGGTCTGCTCGTCCGCGGGATCGCCGACGACGAGCTGCTCCACCTGCTCCACGAACGCCGGCACGAACGAGTCCCAGGCCGACGCCGCCACGAAGATCCGCTGGACGGAGATGCAGCTCTGCCCGGCGAACGAGAAAGCGTTCGCCGCGAGCTTCGCAGCCGTGCCGTCCGGAGCGTCGGCGGCGACGATCGCCGGTGTCGCGTTCCCGAGCTCGAGCTTCACGCGCTTGCGCGGGGCCCGCTGCGCGAGCCCCCAGCCGACGTCGCCCGAACCGGTGAATGTGATCAGCTTCACGCGCTCGTCGCCGACGAGGACGTCGCCGATCTCCGACGACGGGCCCGAGACGACGTTCAGCCAACCCGGCGGCAGCCCGGCTTCCTGCTCGAGCCCGGCCAGGAAGAGCGCGGACAGCGGCGTCGCGGACGCAGGCTTGAGCACGACCGGGCAGCCGGCCGCCAGCGCGGGCGCGACCTTGTGGGCGACGAGGTTGAGCGGGAAGTTGAACGGCGAGATCGCGCCGACGACGCCGATCGGCAGGCGCAGCGTGAACGCGAGCTTCCCTTCTCCGGCCGGCGACGCGTCCATCGGCACGGCCTCGCCGGCCAGCTTGCGCGCCTCGACGGCGGCGAACGTGAACGTGGACACGGCGCGCTGCGCCTCGACGCGTGCCGCCTTCAGCGGCTTGCCGGCCTCGGCCGAGATCGTCCGCGCCGCCTCGTCCTGCCGCTCGGCGAGCAGGCCCGCGACGGTGTCGAGCAGCCGCGCCCGCTCGTGTGCGGGCAGCGGCCGGGCAAGCGCGGCCGCGGCGGCGTCGACCGCACGCCGCGCCTCCGCAGCGCCGCCTTTCGCCACGCGACCGACGACCTCGCCCGAGAAGGGCGAGCGAACCTCGGTCCACTCCCCCGTCTCGACGCGCTCGCCGGCGATCAGCAGCGCATGATCGATCACGGTGGTCGCCATTGCGACGGCAGTCTAACCGGCGCCGACGGCTGTCCACTTGTCAAGACGCTGTCCCGGAAGCTAGAACATGCGCCTCATGGCGGTGCGGACCAGCGCGCGGTTGAGGCGCGGCCTCTCGACGCTCGACGCGCTGCTCCCCGTGCTCTCGGTCGCGGCGGCGCTCGGAGTCTGGGAGCTCGTCTCGCGGACCGGCCTGATCTCGGAGCGTGACCTGCCCGCGATGTCGACGTGTGTGCGCGCACTCTGGCACCTGCTGGAGACGGGCACGTTCTGGCACGAGCTGTTGCTGACCGTGCGCGGGTGGGCGCTCGGCCTCGCGGTCGCGACGGTCCTCGCCGTGCCGATCGGGATCGTGCTCGGCTCGAGCGATCTCGCCGGCCGCGCGTTCCGCGTCCCGATCGAGTTCCTCCGGCCGATCCCGTCCGCGGCGCTGATCCCGCTCCTCTTCCTCACGCTCGGCACGAATCTGAAGAGCGAGATCTTCCTCGCCGCGTTCGGAGCGTTCTGGCCGCTGCTCGTGCAGACGATGTACGGCGTACGCGACCTCGACCCGGTCGCGCTCGACACCGCACGCTCGTTCGGACTCGGCCCGGTCGAGCGGCTGTACCGCATCACGCTGCCGAGCACCGTCCCGTACATCGCGACCGGCCTCCGCATCTCCTCCACGGTCTCGCTGATCCTCGCCTTCACCGCCGAGCTGTTCATGGGGATCCCCGGGCTCGGGCAGGCGGTGAACGTCGCTGGCGCGTTCGGGCTCACGGACCAGCTCTACGCGCTCGCGCTCGCCACCGGGTTTCTCGGCGTCGCGATCCACATCGTCTCGAAGGCCGTCGAGCGGCGTGCGCTGCGCTGGCATCCCTCCCAGCGGCGGGCAGCGGCGTGAGCGGACGCGCCTGGCGTGTCACGAAGATCGGCGCCGAGATCGCGGTGCCGCTGGCGATCCTCCTCGCCTGGCAGCTGTGGACTGCGAGCGCGCACCAGGCGCGGTTCCCGCGGCCGACGACGATCGCGGTGGAGTTTCAGAAGCTCTGGCTCTTCTCGCAGTTCGACGAGCACGTCGTCCCGAGCCTCGAGCGGATCGGCGCCGGCTTCGCGATCGCCGTGGTCGCCGGCATCGCTCTCGGCATCCCGCTCGGGCTCTCGCGCCGCGCGCATCGCGTCGCGATGCCGCACATCGAGTACTGGCGCGCGATGCCGCCGCCGGCGCTGCTGCCGATCTCCGTCATCCTCGAGCACTCGATCGCGAATCGACAGAAGATCGCGTTCATCGCGTTCTTCTGCATCTTCCCCGTGCTGCTGAACACGATCGACGGAATCCGCGGGATCGATCCGACGCTGCTCGAGACCGCACGGTCGTACGGCGTGCCTCGCCGCGCGCGCATCCGCCGGATCGTGCTGCCGGCGGCGTTTCCCCAGATCGTCGCGGGCATGCGCAACAGCCTCGCGCTGGCGGTGATCATGATGGTGCTCAGTGAGTACTTCTCGAGCACGAGCGGCGTCGGCTACGTGCTGCTGATCTCGAAGAACACGTTCCAGCTCGTGCCGATGTGGGCGGCGATCGTGCTGATCGGCGTGCTCGGCTACGTGCTGAACCTGCTCTTCCTCCTCGTCGAGCGGCGCGTGCTCGCCTGGCACCGCGGGTGGCGCGCCGCCCTTCCCGACTGAGATGCTCGAGATCAGGCACCTCGGCAAGACCTACGGATCCGGGGAACGCGCGACGCGCGCGGTCGGCGACGTCGACCTCACGGTCACGGAGGGCGAGCTCGTGTGCGTGGTGGGACCGTCCGGCTGCGGGAAGACGACGCTGCTGAAGTGCATCGGCGGGCTGCTCCGGCCCACGTCCGGGGAAGTCGTGCTGCGCGGGCGGCGCGTCACCGACCCGCCGGAGGAGATGGCGCTCGTCTTCCAGGACTACAGCCGGTCGCTGATGCCGTGGACGTCGGTCCGCAACAACGTGCTGCTGCCGCTGCGCCACAAGAAGCTGGCGCGCGCCGAGCGCTCGCGCCTCGTCGAGGAGGCGCTCGATGCCGTCGGCCTGACGCGGTTCATCGACCACTATCCGTGGCAGCTGTCGGGCGGCATGCAGCAGCGCGTCGCGATCGCGCGCGCGCTCGCCTACCAGCCGTCGATCCTGCTGATGGACGAGCCGTTCGCCTCCGTCGACGCCCAGACGCGCGGCGACCTCGAGGACCTCGTCCTGAGCGTGCGCGAGCGCTTCGGCGTGACGATCGTCTTCGTCACGCACGACATCGACGAGTCGGTCTACCTCGCCGACCGGATCGCAGTCCTCACGCACGCGCCGACCGAGGTCAAGGAGCTGATCGCCGTCGACCTGCCGTCGCCGCGCGACCAGATCGCGACGAAAGAGCTGCCCGACTTCGCGCGCCTGCGCGCCCACGTCTACCGGCTGATCAAGCGCGAGCGCCCGGCCGCCGGCGACCTCGCGGACGAGGAAGCTCTCGCAGCTACTCGCGCCGAGACGTAAGTCGCGCCCCAACTGCTCGAATCTGGTTGCGCTGCGCGCAATCAGGTTCGACGGGCCCGAACCTGATTCCGCGGAGCGGAACCAGATTCGAGCTTTCGAGCTCGCGCGGCCTCCGAGAAACTCGGGAACCTGGTTCGCAAACCCCGCGAACCAGGTTCCGAGCCGGGGCGACAGCCCCGAACCTGATTCGGCGCAGCCGAACCAGATTCGAGCTCTTCGTGCTTGAGGGATAATCGCCGCGCAGATTTCGACGAGGAGGCTTCCACCCCATGGCATCGATCAGAGCGCTCGGCGCCGCGCTTGCCGCTGCGGTCGCCGTGCTGGCCGCGTTCGCGGGAGTCGCCGCGAGCAGCACGAAGGACAACGTCACCATCACCGTCGACACCCTCCCGATCGCGAACGGGCTGCCGCTCGACCTCGGGATCTCGAAGGGGTTCTTCGACAAACAGGGCATCACGATCAAGAAGGTCACGTTCCAGAGCGGCAACGACATCGTGCTCGCGCTGTCGAACAACAACGGCGATATCGGCTACCTCGGCTACGTCCCGATGATGATCGCGCGCACGAGCGGCATCCCGTTCACGCTCGTCGCGTCCAGCGAGGTCGAGGGGACGTCGGTCGACGACAATTGGCAGAACATCCTCGTCAAGGGGAGCTCGTCGATCAGGACGCCTGGCGACCTCGCGGGCAAGACGCTCGCGCTGAACGCGCTCAAGGGCGTCGGTGAGGTCGTGGTGAAGGCGGCGCTGAAGAAGCTCGGCGTCGACCCGAACGCGGTGAAACTGCTCGCCCTCCCGTTCCCGGCGATGCGTTCCGCACTGAACAACGGGCAGGTCGACGCGATCTGGGTGCCGGAGCCATTCCTCTCGCAGGGGCTGCAGGACGGCGACCGCATCGTGATGGCGCCCGGTCCGGTGCTCGGGAACTTCTTCCCGAACGGCGGCTACGGTGCGCTGCAGTCGTGGGTGCAGAAGAACACCGCGCTCGCCGCGAAGTTCCGGACCGCGATCAACGAGTCGCTCACGTACGCCCAGCAGCATCCGGACGAGATCCGCGCGCTGCTCCCCGCGGCGATACGCAACGTGCGGCTGCCGATCTGGACGACGACGATCGACCGCGCGCAGCTGCTCACGCTCGCCAAAGACGCAAAGGAGTTCGGCGTGATCACCTCGCTCCCGAACTTCACGCAGCTCTTTCCGAGCGCGATCCGCAGCGGCACGGCGCAGGGTCTGCTCGAAGGCTCGGTCGACGCGCGCACGATCACGCTCCGCTCAGCCGGCGCGACGGCGAAGCGCCTCGACCCGGGCAGGTACCTGGTGATCGTCAAGGACAAGTCGAAGAAGGCGTCCTTCACGCTCAAGGGGCCCGGCGTGAACAAGAGCACCGGCGTCGCGAAGACCGGGACCGTCCGCTGGACCGTCACGCTCTCCGCGGGCCGCTACACGTACTCGAGCAACACCGGCAAGCGAGGCTCGTTCAAGGTCAGCTGACACCTGGATTAAGCGGGCCTCAGTCCGGCTCGACGGTGATCTCGAGCAGGAGCGGCGAGGTGCGCTCGCGCAGTCCCGGGGCGACGTCGTGGAGGGTCGCCGCCAGTTCCTCCCGGTCGGCGATCGCGATCGCCTCGCAGCCGAGAGCGCGCGCGATCGCGGCGATGTCGACGTCGAACGACGGCCACGCGGGGGCTCCGCCCTGACGCTCGGCGAGCTGGTCCATGATCCGGTAGCCGCCGTTCTTCAGCACGACGAAGAGCACGCCCGCTTCGTAGCGCGCCGCGCTCCAGAGACCGTGGACGCCGAACATCGTCGAGCCGTCGCCGAGGACCGCCACGACGGGCCGGTCGGGCAGCCCCAGGCGCAGACCGGCGGCCGCGGACAGGCCCCAGCCGAGGCCGCCCATCGCCGCGCTGACGAACCCGAGCGGGCGCCGCGCCGGGAGGCGCAGCGTGAGCTCGACCTGGTTCGACGGGCACTCCTCGACGACGACCGCGTCCGCCGGAACCGTCACGCGGAGCTCGTCGAAGACGTGGCCGGCCCGCAGCGGCGGTGCGTCGGGCGGCGGGGGCGGCAGCGCGAAGAGCGGACGGTCGGGCTGAGGACGCTGGTCGAGACGCACGGCCAGCGCGGCCGCGACGGCGCCGGGGGACGCCAGCACGGCGAGCTCGGTCGGGCTGCGGTGCACCTCGTCCGGATCGTCCGTGACGACGGCGAGCGGGATCTCGCGGTGCGTGAACGACCCCTCGTGGTAGGCGCTCTGCCGGAAGACCGGCGCACCGAACGCGAGCACGAGGTCGTACGGCTCGAGCGTCTCCCGCAGCCGCACACGGTCGGACGGCAGGAGCCCCGCCCACAGCGGGTGGTCCTGTGGAAATCCCGCCTGGCCGCTGAACGCCTCCTGGTAGACGGGACAGCCGAGCCGCTCCGCGAGGGAGACGAGCGCGGACCACCGATCGTCGGTGTCGACGCGCGCGCCGGCGACGAGCACCGGCCGCTCGGAGCCCTCGACGAGCGCGGCGAGCGCGCCCACCGACCGCTCGTCGACGGCCTCCGGGCGCAGAACCTGCTTCGGTGCCGCCGTCTCGTGCGGCGCGCCGGCCTCTTCGAGCCAGTCCCCCATCGGCACGATCACGAGCGCGGGACCTCGGTGCGTCTCGGCCTCGTGGTAGGCGCGCTCGATCGCACCCGGCACGGACTGCGCGCGCAGCGGCTGGTCGACCCAGACCGGGTACTGCCCCGCGAGGCCGTCCAGGCGGCCGGTCAGGAAGGGCTCGAACGCGATGTGGCGGCGATCCTGCTGGCCGACGAGGATCACGAGCGGCGTGCGATTCACCCGAGCGGTCGAGATCGCGTTCACCGCGTTGCCGAGACCCGCGGTGGTGTGCAGGAGAACGAGCGACGGCCGGCGCCGCGCGAGCGCGTAGCCGCCGGCGAGGCTCACGACGGCGCCCTCGTGCAGCCCGAGCACGAACTCGAGGTCGCCGGGGAGATCGGTGAGGAACGGGACCTCGGTCGATCCGGGGTTCGCGAACAGCGTCGTGAGGCCGCGACACCGGAAGACGTCGAACGCGGCCTCGCGGACGGTCAGCCCCACACCTCCTCCGCAACCTCGACGATCAGCCGCAGCTTCGCCCACTGCTGCTCCTCCGTCAGCTCGTTTCCCTCCACCGTCGACGAGAAGCCGCACTGCGGCGAAAGGCACAGCTGCTCGAGCGGG
>JABFWJ010000078.1 GCA_013362295.1 Thermoleophilia bacterium | reverse complement strand
GAGATCCTGAAGGGCCTCTACGACGAGACGCTCGTCGGCAACGCGCCCGAGGTGAAAGACCTCGTCAACAAGGGGCTCGAGGACAACCTCAACCCCGAGTCGATGCTCTACGACGCGTTGATCCCGTCACTCGAGGAGGTCGGTGCACGCTTCGAGCGCGGGGACTACTTCGTGCCGGAGATGCTGATCGCCGCACGCGCGATGCAGGGTGCGCTCGACATCCTCCGTCCGCTGCTCGCCGAGACGGGTGCGAAGCCGATCGGCACCTATGTGATGGGCACCGTCAAGGGCGACGTGCACGACATCGGCAAGAACCTCGTGAACATCATGCTCGAGGGTGCCGGCTTCACCGTGCACGACCTCGGCGTGAACGTCGCACCCGAGACGTTCGTGCAGCAGGTGCAGGAGCACAAGCCCGACGTCGTCGGCTTCTCGGCGTTCCTCACGACGACGATGCCGATGTTCAAGGCGAACATCAACGCACTCGAAAAGGCCGGCATCCGGGACGAGGTGATCGTGATGGTCGGCGGTGCGCCGGTGACGCAGGAGTACGCCAACGCCGTCGGCGCGGACGGCTATGCAGCCGACGCGTCGACCGCCGTCCGCCTGGCCAAGGACCTGATCGCGAAGCGCCGCGCCGCAGTCCCCGCGTGATGCGGCCGATCGCCGTCCTCGAGGCCGCGGTCAAGAAGCCCGTCTGGGGCTGCCAGATGTGCGGCCAGTGCGTGCTGCACTCGACTGGCATGACGTGCCCGATGAATTGCCCGAAGACGCTCCGCAACGGGCCCTGCGGCGGCGTGCGCCCCGACGGTCACTGCGAGGTCAAGCCGGAGATGCGCTGCGTCTGGGTGAAGGCGGTCGAGCGCGCCCCGAAGACGCCGTGGGCACACGAGATCGACGACATCCGCCAGCCCGTCGACAACCGGCTCTGGGGGACGTCCTCATGGGTCAATTACTTCACGAAGCGCGACAAGGTCGCGCCGAAAGGGTGGCGTGTCGAGGCTTGAAGACGCGATCGCCGCGGGCCGCTTCGTGCTCACGGCGGAGCTACTGACCGTCAACGCGGGCGGCCTCGACGCCGTGCACGAACGCTTCGCGCCGTACGAGGAGTACGTCGACGCGGTGAACGCGACGGACAACACTGCCGCACACGCGCACGCGTCGCCGCTCGCCGTCGCGATCGCGCTGCAACAGCTCGGGATGGAGCCCGTGATGCAGCTCGTCTGCCGCGACCGAAACCGGCTCGCGCTCGAGGCCGAGCTCGCCGGCGCCGCGCTGCACGGCATCGAGAACATCTGCTGTCTCACCGGTGACGACGTCACCGCCGGCGACGAGCCGGAGGCGCGCCGAGTCTTCGACCTGGACTCGATCCAGCTGATCGCGACCGCGAACGCGATGCGCAACGGCCGTTACCTCTCCGGCAGGAAGATCGATCCCGCACCGCGGTTGTTCATCGGTGCGGTCGAGAACCCGCAGGCGCCGCCCGTCGGGCATCGCGTCGACCGCGCGCGGAAGAAAGTGCGTGCCGGCGCGCGCTTTCTCCAGCTGCAGGTCCTGTTCGAGCTCGGCCCGCTGGAGCGCTTCATGGCCGAGGCCGTCGCGACCGGCCTCGCAGAGCAGGCCGCGATTCTCCCCTCGATCTGTCTCGTCCGGACCGCGAAGTCGCTGCGCTACATCGACGAGCACGTCCCCGGGATCTCGGTCCCGCCGGCGGTCATCGAGCGCGTCGAGCGCGCTGCGGATCCCGAGGCAGAGTGCTTCGAGATCGGGTGCGAGCTCGCAGACGCGGCGCGACGCATCCCCGGCGTGCGCGGGCTGCATCTGATCAGTTTCCGCAGGGAGGCCGGCATCGCACGCCTGTGCGGCCGCCTCGGCATACCAACGAGAGAAGAGAGGGAGCTTGGTGGAGACCGTCCTCCAGTCGTCGTCTAGGACCGTCGTGATCGGCCCCGACCGGCCGTTCTGCGTCATCGGCGAGCGCATCAACCCGACTGGCCGCAAGAAGTTCCAGGCGGAATTGCAGAACGGCGACCTGTCGCGCATCGAGGGCGACGTCGCGCAGCAGATCGCGGGTGGCGCCGACATGCTCGACGTGAACGTCGGCGACCCGCTCGCGGACGAGGTCGAGCTGATGCGCCAGGCGATCCCGCTTGTCCAGGGCCTGACCGACGTCCCGCTCGTGATCGACTCGTCGGTGATCGAGGCGCTGGAGGCCGGGCTCGGCGCGTACCGCGGCAAGGCGCTCGTCAACTCGGTCACCGGGGAGGACGAACGGCTCGAGGCGATCCTGCCGATCGTGGCGCGCCACGGGGCCGCCGTGATCGGGCTCGCAAACGACGACGAGATCCCGATGGAGCCGCAGCGGCGGCTCGAGGTCGCAAAGAAGATCGTCTCGGCCGCCGGCGATCACGGAATCGGGCCCGAGGACGTGGTGATCGACCCGCTTGCGATGCCGGTCGGCGCGGAGCCCCGCGCGGTGACGCTCTTCCTCGAGACGGTGCGGTTGATCCGCGAGGAGCTGGGCGTGAACATGACGTGCGGCGCCTCGAACACGTCGTTCGGGCTGCCCGGACGCGAGACGCTCGGCGCATCGTTCCTCGCGATCGCGGCAAGTCACGGTCTGACGAGCGCGATCATGGACGCCCGTTCGCAGGAGATCGTCGAGGCGGTGCGCGCGAGCGACTTCCTGCTCGGACACGACGAGTGGGGGGCGAGCTGGATCGCCGCGTACCGCAAGAAGCAGGCGGCTGCCGCGGCATGAGCGTGGTGGAACCTGTGATCGAGGAAGCGCACCCGGAGCGGGTCCGGCTCGTCTTCGAGCAGGCCGACGGCACCGTCAAGGAGACACGCGTGCCGGCCGGGACGACGCTCTTCGATGGGGCGAGCTGGAACGGCGTCGCGATCGACTCGACCTGCGGTGGCCACGGGACGTGCAAGAAGTGCAAGGTTCGTGTCGCGAGCGGCGACCAGGCGGTGTCCGCCGTCGATCCGCGGGCCTTCACGCCCGAGCAGTTGAGAGCGGGATGGCGCCTCGCCTGCCGTGCCCATGCGGCCGAGGATCTCGTCGTCGAGGTGCCGGCGCTCCAGACGCGTCCGAAGGCCGCGCTCGCGGGCGTCGGACGGCACGTGATCCTCCGCCCGGCCGTGCAGAAGCGCTATGTCGAGCTCACCGAGCCGACACTCGAGGACCAGACGTCAGACCTGGAGCGCCTGCTGCAGGCGATGGACGACATCGAGCCGCGCGTCCCGCTCGAGGTTGTGCGCACGCTCGGGCGAACGCTGCGCGACGCCGACTGGAAGGTGACCGCGGTGCTCGTCGACGACCTCCTGATCGACGTCGAGCCGGGCGATACGTCCTCGCGTCGCCACGCGCTTGCCTTCGACCTCGGGACGACCACCGTCGTCGCGACGCTGCTCGACCTCGAGACCGGTCAGCCGCTGTCGGTGCGCTCGATGCTGAACATGCAGCAGCCGTTCGGAGCGGACGTGATCTCGAGGATCAGCGCGACGATGCTCGATCACGAGGCGCTCGAAGCGTTGCGCACGCGCGCTCAGGAGACACTGGCGCAGCTCGCACGTGAGGTATGCCAGGAGTCGACCATTGATATGCGAGAGATATATGAGGTCGTCGTCACTGGAAACGTGACGATGATCCAGCTCGCACTCGGCATCGACCCCGAGCCGCTCTCGATGGCGCCGTTCACGATCGCGGCGCGCCGGCTGCCCGAGACCGCGGCGTCCGAGTTCGGGCTCAGCGTGCACGAGCGCGCCCCGGCGGTGCTCTTCCCGGCGCTCGGCGCCTATGTCGGCCCGGACATCGTCGCGGGCATCCTCGCCACGGGCCTGACGCTCGACCGGCGCACCCGGCTCTTCATCGACGTCGGGACGAACTCGGAGATCGTGCTCGGCTCGTCCGCGGAGGCGCTCGCCACCGCGGCGCCGGCCGGTCCGGCCTTCGAGGCAGCTCAGATCCGCTGCGGGATGCGGGCGGCCGAAGGCGCGATCGAGGGCGTACGGATCGTCGACGGTGCCGTCGAGCTGACGGTGATCGGCGACGTCGAACCGGTCGGCCTGTGCGTCTCCGGGCTCGTCGACGCGGGGAATGTCGCGGGCGAAGGTGCGAAGATCGCGGCGCTCTCGGTCACCGAACGGGCGGCCGCGAACGCGGTGCTCGACGAGG
>JABFWJ010000183.1 GCA_013362295.1 Thermoleophilia bacterium | reverse complement strand
AGCAGCCCGGACGTGCCTGGAAGGCCGGCGCCTCCCGCGGCCGTCGGATCGATCAGGGACATCACCTCGCGCGGCGGCAGAAGCTCGCCGTCGGGCGCCTTCTCGTGGGGTTTCTTCTCGTCGCTCATGGCAGTCTCCGTGCCCGCCGGGCGGCAACGGCTAACCGCGGATCACGCAGCTTCCTCGGCTGCCCGCGCCCGTTGCGCGGCGATGAAGTCGCGGTACCAGTAGAAGCTCCCCTTCGGCACGCGCTCGAGCGTCGGGTAGTCGACGTAGACGAGGCCGAACCGCTTCCAGTAGCCCCACGCCCACTCGAAGTTGTCGAGCAGCGACCAGGCGAAGTAGCCGCGGAGCGGCACGCCCTGCGCGACCGCGCGCGCGGCCCCGGCGAGGTACGCCTCCAGGTACGACTGGCGCTCAGCGTCGCGCACGTGGCCGTCGTGCCCGCGGACGTCGGGATACGCCGCGCCGTTCTCCGTCACGTAGAGCGCCCCCGGCCGGTAGTCCCGGTGGAGCCGGAGCAGCAGGTCGTGCAGCCCCTCGGGGACGACCTCCCAGCCCATGTCGGTGCGGTCGACGTCGTTGCGGCGGACGATGCGGGAGCGGCCTCCGTTCGTGTCGGCGGCGACGAGGGGGGACGTGTAGTTGTTCACGCCGAGGAAGTCGATCGCCCTCGAGATCGTCGC
Organism: Thermoleophilia bacterium; assembly: GCA_013362295.1. Lineage (GTDB taxonomy): Bacteria > Actinomycetota > Thermoleophilia > Gaiellales > Gaiellaceae > PALSA-600. The sequence goes on along the minus strand of JABFWJ010000183.1, from coordinate 3,520 downwards.
CAGGTCGCCGTCCCGGACCTCCGGCACGAGCGCGGCCCACGCCTCGGCCATGTCCTCCGGGTACTCGCCGCGGAAGAGCGGGTCGAGGAACCAGCGGTTGTGCATCCCGTCGACCCACCGGGCCGCCGCGGCGTCCTCCGGCGAGTCGCTCGCGGGGTACGGCGTGTCGAGGTTGAGCGTGATGCCGACCTGCGAGCCGGGCGAGTTGCGGCGCAGGATCTCGACCGCCCGCCCGTGCGAGAGCAGCAAGTGGTGCGCCGTCGCGAGCGCGTCGGCCTCCGACTCGCGGCCCGGAGCGTGATGGCCCCAGCCGTGGCCCACCCAGGACACGACCCATGGCTCGTTGTGCGTGATCCACCGGCCGACACGGTCGCCGAGGCGCTGCGACACCGCCTCGACGTACTCGCAGAACGCATCGACGGTCGCGCGCGAGGGCCACCCGCCGGCGTCCTCGATCGCCTGTGGGGTGTCCCAGTGGAAGAGCGTCACGTATGGCGCGATCCCGCTGCCGAGCAGCTCGTCGACGAGCCGGTCGTAGAAGTCGAGCCCTGCGGCGTTCACGCGTCCGCGCCCGTCCGGTAGGACGCGGGGCCAGGCAATCGAGAAGCGGAACGCATCGAGCCCGAGCTCGCGCATCAGCGCGACGTCCTCGCGGTAGCGGTGGTAGAAGTCGCACGCGACCGCACCGCTGTCGCCGGCGCGCACCTTGCCCGGCGTCGCGCAGAACCGGTCCCACACGCTCTCGCCGCGGCCGTCCTCGTTGACGGCGCCCTCGATCTGGTAGGCGGCGGTCGCCGCGCCCCAGACGAAATCAGCGGGGAAGGGCTGGGTGAGCTGACTCGACATGGTTGTCCTCTCGGATGGCTGGTGACGGTGCGGTGACGTGGCAGCGTGCGCTGTGTCCCGGGCGGGCGGCGACGAGCTCGGGCGTGACCTCCGAGCAGATGCCGACGCGCAGCGGGCAGCGTTCGACGAAACGGCAGCCCGCCGGCGGGTCGACGGCGGCGGACGCGAGGCCCTTCCGGACTTCGATGCGCTCGCGCGCGCCTGCGGCGGGGTCGGGCACAGAGGCGAGCAGCAGCCGCGTGTAGGGGTGGAGCGGGCGCTGCAGAACGCGCTCGGCGGGCCCCTGCTCGACGATCTGGCCGGCATACATGACGAGCACGATGTCCGCGACGTAGCGCGCGCTCGCGAGATCGTGCGTCACGTAGAGGAAGGCGAGCCGTTCGCGCTCCTTCAGCTCGAGCATGAGGTTCAGGATCCCGACGCGGATCGACACGTCGAGCATCGAGGTCGGCTCGTCTGCGATCAGCACCGTCGGCTCGGCGGCGAGCGCGCGCGCGATCGCGACGCGCTGGCGCTGCCCGCCGGAGAGCTCGTGCGGGAACTTCTCGAGGAACTTCTCGGGCGGCACCAGGCCGACCGTCACGAGCAGCTCGCAGAGGCGCGCGTCCATCCCGGACCGTGGAACACGTTCGTGAATCCTGAGCGGGCGCGAAAGATGGTGCCGGATCGTCTTGACCGGATTCAGCGAGCCGAAGGGATCCTGGAAGATCATCTGCACCCGCGAGCGGTAGCGCAGGACGTCCTCCCGGCTCCGCTCGCTCGTGACGTCGTTGCCCTCGAAGAGGACGCTGCCCGACGTCGGGTCGTAGAGCCGTGCGAGGAGACGCGCCACGGTGCTCTTGCCGCTGCCGCTCTCGCCGACGAGCGCGGTGATCGTGCCGGCCCGCAGCGCGAACGTCAGGTCGTCGACCGCGTGCACGCGGCTGCGATTTCGGAGTAGCCCGGTCCCGGCCGCGAAGTGCTTCGTCAGCCCCCGGACCTCGACGGGCGCGGAGATCGACGCCGTCATCCGCGCTGCTCCACGAGGTGGCACGCGACGCGGTGTGCGGGCGCGATGTCGCGGAGGACGGGCCGCACCGTCGTCTGGAGCCTGTACAGCGCGGTGTCGTCGGCCGTGCAGTGCGGGCAGCGCGGATGGAAGCGGCAGCCGTGCGGCGGACTCGAGAGGTCGGGCGGCGAGCCCGGAATCCCGGTCATCCGTTCGCGCGGTCCGGTCAGCGACGGGAACGAGCGGATCAGCCCGAGCGTGTAGGGATGCCGCGCCTCGTCGCGCAGGCGCGCCGCGGGCGCCTCTTCGACGATCTCGCCGGCGTACATGATCGCGATGCGATGCGCGAACTCGAAGAGCAGCGAGAGGTCGTGCGTGATGAAGAGCACCGCGAACCCGAGCTCGGCCTGCAGGTCGCGGATCTGCTGCAGGATCTCGCGCTGCACCACGACGTCGAGCGCGGTCGTCGGCTCGTCCATGAGCACGAGCTCCGGGCGCAGCGCCAGCGCCATCGCGATGATCACGCGCTGCCGCATGCCTCCCGAGAGCTCGTGCGGGTACGCGCGGATGCGGCGCCGGTCGATGCCCACGAGGTCGAGCAGCTCCCCGGCGCGGTCGAGCGCGCCGCTCTTCGAGATGCGCTCGTGTGCGCGCATCATGTCGACGAACTGGTCGCCGACGCGCATCACGGGGTTCAGCGAGTTCATGGCGCTCTGGAAGACCATCGACACGTTGCGCCAGCGGTGGCGCCGCAGCTCCTCGGCGCTCTGCGCCGTCAGGTCGTCGCCGCGGAACAGGATGCCGCCCCCGGCGATGCGCGCGGGCGGACGGAGGATGTGCATGATGCTGTTCGCGACCGTCGTCTTGCCGCAGCCGGACTCCCCGGCCAGGCCGAGGATCTCCCCGGCGCCGATCGTCAGGTCGACACCGTCGACCGCGACGACGTCGCCGTACGCGACCGTCAGGTTCTGCAGGCGGATGAGCGTGTCCTGCTGCGCTGCCATCGACGGTTGCGACTCTGTCATCGCGGCCGTCATCTCGACCGCCTGAGGCGCGGGTTGCTGACCTCGTCGATCCCGGCGAGCAGGAAGACGAGCCCGACGACGGTGAGGACGAGCGCGAGCCCCGGAAACAGGAACGGCCACCACTCGCCCTGCAGTACGGTCGAGTTCGTCTGCGCCCAGTAGAGCACCATCCCCCAGCTCACGTGCGTCGTGTCGCCGAGCCCGAGAAACTCCAGCCCGGCGTCGACGAGGAGCGCGACGTAGAAGACGAGCACGAACGCCGCGGCGATGCGGCTGATCATGTTCGGCATCAGCTCGCCGAAGACGATGCGCCACGTCGACTCGCCGGCCGTCTTCGCCGCCAGCACGAAGTCACGGTTTCGGAGCGACAGGGCCTGGCCGCGCAGGATGCGCGCCTCGAACGACCAGAGCGTCAACCCGAGGACGAGGATCATCGTCGTCATGCCGCGCGACTTGAGGTAGCTCGAGATGACCACCAGGAGCGGGATCGTGGGAATGACGAGGAAGACGTTGGTCAGGAAGTTGATCACCTCGTCGACGATGCCGCCGGAGTAGGCGGCGACGATGCCGAGCGTCGTCGCGAGCACGGTTGCGAGGAGCGCGGCGGCGGCACCGGGGATCAGCGAGCGCCGCGTCCCGAGGACGACCTGCGAGAAGATGT
>JABFWJ010000134.1 GCA_013362295.1 Thermoleophilia bacterium | reverse complement strand
CCGCCCGGGCGATCGCGCGCTTGCTCTCCACCTCGAGCCGCAGGCGCAGGTCGAAGCCGACCTCGGACTGTCCGTGGTGCAGGGCGCGCACGCCTCCCCGGACGCGGGCCACGAGCCCTTGCTTCGCAAGCGTCGAGAGGTCGCTGCGGATCGTTACCTCGGAAACCGAAAAAGTTTCCGCAAGTTCCGCAACGTGAACGGAATCCCGTGTCTCGAGCAGTTGCAGGACCCGCCGCATCCGCTCTTCCTGCGAGAAACCGGGGAAATCGCGCGGCCGTTCGATACGTGCGACCCTACAACGCCCGCCGCCGTCGCGTCAATGGTACTTTCGAAACAACTTGAATCGAAAGTGATTTCGTAAATGGCTCCCGAATGGTGCAGACTCACCGCCATGGACGAGAACTCCGCACTCTCACGGCTGCGAGCGCTCCAGATCGAGACGCCGTCCTGGGGGTACGGCAACTCGGGGACGCGCTTTCACGTCTACCCCTGGCCGGGCGCCGCGCGGACCGTGCAGGAGCGGATCGCAGACGCTGCGCTCGTGCACCGCCTGACGGGCTGCTGCCCGACCGTCGCGCTGCACATCCCGTGGGATGCGGTCGACGACTACCCGGCGTTGAAGCGTTACGCGGAAGAGCACGGCGTCGGCATCGGCGCGATCAACCCGAACCTCTTCGGCTCGGACGAGTATCGGCTCGGCAGCATCTGCCATCCGGACGCGGATGTTCGCGCACGCGCGGTCGAGCACTGCCGCGAGTGCATCCAGATCGCCGAGCAAGTCGGCTCGCCCGTGATCAGCCTCTGGCTCGCGGACGGTACGAACTATCCGGGGCAGGACGACCTCCGCGATCGCCACGCGCGATTGCTCGAAGGGCTCCAGGAGGTGTACGCCTCGTTGCCGGCCGGCATGCGACTGCTCGTCGAGTACAAGTTCTTCGAGCCCGGCTTCTACAGCACCGATCTCCCCGACTGGGGAACGGCCGCGCTGGCCTGCCGCCGGCTCGGTTCCCAGGCGCAGGTGCTCGTGGACACCGGTCACCACCCGCAAGGGACGAACGTCGAGCAGATCGTGGCAGTGCTCCTCGCCGAAGAACTGCTCGGCGGGTTCCACTTCAACAATCGCAAGTACGCGGACGACGACCTGATCGTCGGCTCGATCGATCCGTTCGAGCTGTTCAGGATCATGCGCGAGATCGCGCGCGGCGACACGGGCGACGTCGCGTTCATGATCGACCAGTCGCACAACATCGAGGGCAAGATCGACGCGATGATCCAGTCGGTCATCAACATCCAGACGGCGTACGCGAAGGCGCTGCTGGTCGACGAGGCGCGACTCGCCGGCGCACAGGCCGAAGGTGACGTGCTCGGAGCGCACCGAATCGTCCTCGCAGCCTTCGAGACCGACGTGCGGCCGCTACTCGCGCGGCTCAGGCGGGAGCTCGGCGTCGACGAGGATCCGGTAGGCGCGTTCCGCGCCGGCGGCTTCGCCGAGGCGCTCGCCCACGAACGAGGTACCGCCTCGGTCGAGAGCGCGTACGAGCGACTGTGACCGGGGCCGCGCCGTTGCGGGTCGGGGCCGTCGGCGTCGGCGTCCACGCCGTCAACGCGATCCTGCCGAGCCTGCCCGTCGCCGGACTGCAGCTCGTCGCAACCTGCGCGCGCCACCTCGAGCATGCGGAAGCAGTCGGGCAGCGCTTCGGCGCCGCGCTCGCGTTCGACGACGTCGGGCGCATGCTCGACGAGGCCGAGCCGGACGGCGTGGTCGTCGTCGTCCCGCCGGACCAGTTCTTCGACGTGATCAGCACGTGCATAGGGCGCGGGGTGCCGGTGTTCGCCGAGAAGCCCGCGGCGAACGACGCGGCCGAGGCACAGCGGCTGGCCGACGACGCCGCCAACGCCGGCGTGCCCGTCGTGGTCGGATACATGAAGCGGTTCGCCGGCGCGTACCGGCTCGCGCGGGACCTGCTCAGCCGGCCCGAGTTCGGACGGCCGACGCTCGGCTCCTTCACGTGGTCGATGGGGCCGTTCGCCGACCGCTTCGGCGTGCGCGACTGGCTGTTCGAGAACCCCGTGCACCACTTCGACCTCGCGCGGTTCTTCTTCGGCGAGCTCGAGAACATCCATGTCGCCCACGGAACGAGCGACGAGTACACGGTCGTCGTGACCGCGACGTCGCCGAGCGGCGCCATCGTCAACATCCGCGCGAACACGACGGGAAGCTGGGAGCAGCGGAACGAGGCGGTCGAGATCTTCGGCGAGGGCCATTCGCTCTTCGTCGAGAACCTCGACACGTGCACGTGGCGGCCGCCCGAGCGCCCGGAGCGCGTGTGGCGGCCGAACTACACCGTCCCGGTCGCGTCGAACATGACGGGCGCGACCCTCGGCTTCGTGACGGAGCTCGAGCACTTCTGCGACGTCGTTCGCGACGGCGCCGAGTGCGAGTCCGACATCGCCAGCGCGGCGGGGACACTCGCCCTGACGAGCGAGATCGTGGAACAGGTCCTCGCGTGAGGATCGCGCTCTTCGTCACCTGCATCGGCGACACCATGTACCCGGAAGCGGCGCAGGCGACCGTGCGCGTCCTGGAGCGGCTCGGGCACGAGGTCGTCTTCCCGGAGGAGCAGACGTGTTGCGGCCAGATGCACCTGAACAGCGGCTACGCCCGCGACGCCGCCCGGCTGGCGCGCCGGTTCGAGGAGATCTTCGGCAGGTATGACGCCGTCGTGTCGCCGTCGTCGTCGTGCGTCGGGACCGTGCGTGAGAGCTACGGGCTGAAGAACGCCTTCGAGCTCTCGGAGCTGCTCGTGAACCGGCTCGGAGTCGAAGACGTCGGCGCGACGTTCGCGGGACGCGTCACGTACCACCCGACCTGCCATTCGCTCCGCGTGACGCAGGTCGGCGACGCACCGCTCCGCCTGCTGCAGCACGTGCGCGGCCTCGAGCTCGTCGAGCTCCCGCGCGCGGAGGAGTGTTGCGGCTTCGGCGGGACGTTCGCGATCAAGAACGCGGAGACGTCGAGCGCGATGCTCGCAGACAAGTGCGACGCGATCGCGGCCACGGGCGCCGGCGTCTGCACCGCCCTCGACGCCTCCTGCCTGCTGCAGATCGGCGGCGGCCTGTCGCGCCGGAACGCGCAGGCGCGTGCAGTTCACCTCGCAGAGATCCTCGCGTGCGCATGACGAGCTTCCCCGACGCGGCGCGCGTCGAGCTACGGAACGCCCAGCTCAGGGCCAACCTCAGGAACGCGACCGACACCATCCGCGCCAAGCGCGCGGGTGTCGTCGCTGAGCTGCCCGACTGGGAGGAGCTGCGCGACGCGGGCAAGGCGATCAAGGAAGACGTCATGGCCCACCTCGGCGAGTACCTCGTGCAGTTCGAGGCGGCGGTCGCGGCCGCCGGAGGCCGGGTGCACTGGGCGCGCGACGCCGCGGAGGCGAACGCGGTCGTCATCGACGTCGCGCGGGCGCACGGCGCCGACGAGGTCGTGAAGATGAAGTCGCTGACGACGGACGAGATCGAGCTGAACGCCGCGCTCGCAGAGGCCGGGATTCGCGCACTCGAGACCGACTTCGCGGAGCTGATCCTCCAACTCGACGGCGACTGGTCCTCCCACATCCTCGTCCCGGCGATCCACCGAAACCGCTCCGAGATCCGTGACCTCTTCGCGCGCACGATCGCGCCGGGGATCACGTCGAACGAGCCCGCGGATCTCGCCGAGGCGTCACGCCGCTACCTCCGCGAGCGCTTCCTCGACGCCCGTGTCGGCGTCAGCGGCGCGAACTTCGGCATCGCCGAAACTGGGACGATCTGCATCGTCGAGTCGGAGGGGAACGGGCGCATGTGCACGACGCTGCCGCCCGTGCTCGTCTCGATCCTCGGGATCGAGAAGCTGCTGCCGCGGTTCGCGGATCTCGAGGTCTTCCTGCAGCTCCTGCCCCGTTCGTCGACCGGCGAGCGCATGAACCCGTATACCTCGCTGTGGACCGGCGTCACCGACGGTGACGGCCCGCAGGAGCTGCACGTCGTGCTCCTCGACAACGGCCGCACGCGCGTCCTGGCCGACGACGTCGGCCGCCAGGCCCTGCACTGCATCCGCTGCAGCGCGTGCCTCAACGTGTGCCCCGTCTACTCCCGCACCGGCGGGCACGCGTACGGCTCCGTCTACCCCGGCCCGATCGGCGCGATCCTGACCCCGCAACTGCGCGGGATCGAGAACGCGTCGTCGCTCCC
>JABFWJ010000170.1 GCA_013362295.1 Thermoleophilia bacterium | reverse complement strand
GCTTCACGCCGGCCGCCGGCAACTTCCAGGGTGACGATGCGCTCAACGCCGAGCCCGACGACGGCGCCGGGACGATCTCGGGGCTCTTCCCGGATCCGAGCCACACAGACAACGCGAACATGTCGACGCCGCCCGACGGCACCTCGCCGCGGATGCAGATGTACCTGTTCAACGACCCGGTGGCCGACGACCCGGTCTTCGGCGGGACCCCGCGCTCCGATCCCTTCATTCAGGGCAACGGCGGCGACGAGGCAGCCATCGTCTACCACGAGTACACCCACGGCCTCTCCAACCGCCTCGTTGTCGACGCGATGGGCAACTCCACGCTCGGGAGCGGTCAGGCGGACTCGATGGGCGAGGCGTGGAGCGACTGGTACGCGATGGACTTCCTCGTCGCGCAGGGCAACTTCGTCGACACCCCGGCCGACGGCGACCTGCGCATCGGTCAGTACGTGGGTGCCGGCCAGGATCTGATCCGGAAGCAGCCGATGGACTGCCCGGTCGGCTCGACGTCGCCCAGCTGCCACGGAACGCCCGGTGCCGGGCCCGGCGGCTTCACGTACGGCGACTTCGGCAAGATCATCGGCCGGCCCGAGGTGCACGCGGACGGCGAGATCTGGGGCGAGACGCTCTGGGATTTGCGGGGCGCGCTCGGCCAGACCCAGGCGGAGGGCCTCGTGACCCGGGCCATGGAGCTGTCGCCGTCGAACCCGTCGTTCCTCGACATGCGCAACTCGATCCTCCAGGCGGACCTCGTCGACAACGGCGGGAGCAACCACGACACGATCTGGCACGTCTTCGCCAACCGCGGCATGGGTTTCTTCGCCGGGGCGGTCGACGGCGACGACCTCGCGCCGGTGGAGGACTTCTCCATGCCGCCGACGGGCCAGGCCGACGGCCAGATCAAGGGCACCGTCACCGACGCGGACTCGGGGCTGCCGATCCCGGGCATCATCGTCCAGTTCGGTGGGCACAACTCCGGGTTCACCGGAACGCTCGCTGCGCTCACGGATTCGAAGGGCAAGTACCGGATCAAGCACATCGTCCCGGGCACGTACCCGAAGGTCTCCGCAGCGGGTGCCGGCTTCGACCCGCAGGTCCAGACGGTGACCGTCAACAGCGACGACAACCCGAAGGTCAACTTCGCACTGCGGCGTGACTTCGCCGCGCTCTCGGGCGGCGGCACGATCGCGGCGTTCAACGGACCCGACTTCACCGGCTTCGGCTGCGGTCCGTCGTCGGCGATCGACCAGTCGGAGACGAACGGGTGGGGCAGCACGACCGACGGCGACGACGGCGCCTCGACCGGCAAGGTCACGCCGAAGTTCGTGGTCGTCCAGCTGCCGCAGGCCGTGACCGTCTCCGAGATCACGGTCAACCCGTCGAGCACCTGCGGCGACGGAGGCAGCGCATCGACGCGCGGCTTCAAGGTCGAGGTGTCGAGCGACGGCACGACCTTCACGCAGGTCGCGACGGGCGTGTTCTACGCGGGTAACCGCGCCAAGGAGAACTCGGTGTTCTCCGGCAGCTCGCCGAACGTCCGGTTCGTGAAGTTCTGGATGCTCAACCCGCAGGTTCCGACGGCCCCGACGGTTGGCGGTGTGACACCCGCCTGCACCGGACCGGCCGACTGCGGGACGGATCCCAACGACAACTCCGGCGTCGCGCTGCACTGCACGCCGCCGAACGTCGAAGGGTTCAGCGGTTGTCCGTTCATGGACATGAGCGAGATCAAGGTCTTCGGGCGCGCGTCCTGAGGCCTCCTTCGATCGGCAGAAGGGCCGCCCTCCGGGGCGGCCCTTCGTGCTTCTCGGAGTGGTTTCGGTAGCCTGGTTCGACACGCGGGCGGAACGGGTACCGCAGGGCCATGAGCGAAACACCTGTCGAACGCGAGGAAGTCGAACGCACAGAGGTCGAAGAGCAGGAAGGCGAGCTGCTGCCGGACCGGGAAGCGATGTCCATCATCCGCGACCCGTACCAGACACCCGGCATCGTCCCACCGGGCGTCGGACCTGCCGCACCACTCGAATGACCCTGAGACATGCGCTGATCGTCGTCGGGCTGGCACTTGTCATCGCCGGCCCGGCGTCGTCGGCCAGCAGCAGCGTGGCAAGGGTGTGGATCGCGGACGAGCAGCCTCTCGTCGTGCGCGGCGCGGGGTTTCACGCCGGGACGCACGTCACCGTCACGGTGTCGAAGCTGAAGCGCACCTATCGCGCCGGCACGATCACCGGCAGCGCCGGCGGATTCACCGCCCGCTTCGGCGGCGCGAGCCTCCCGGCACGCTGCGGCACGACGGTCGTGACGGCGACCGACGGGACGGGACAGAAGGCGATGTCGCGGATCGTCGCGAACGACTGCGGCGGCATCGGCGTTCCGCCGATCGGCCCCTGACTATCCGCGCAGATGGGGCTCGAAGTCGCGTTCGAGCCCGGAAACGTGGTCGATGATGTCGCTGCCGGACGCGAGCACACGGCTCGGCTCGTTCGTCCACGTCGAGTCGTCCGGGAATGCGTAGTAGGCGTCCCAGACGATTCCGCCCGGGTAGCCGAGAGCGCCGGGCCCCTTGTCGTTGAACCACTTGCCGGCGATCCGGTCACCGTCCCAGAACTCCGTCACGCGCGGGTCAGCGAGCACGTTGCTGTCCCACGCGGAACGGGAGTCTCCCGCGAGCATCGGCAGCCAGATCGCGAAGACCGCCAGCTTCGCGTTCGGGTGAGCGTTCAAGATGTGCGTCCGGACCCAACTGGCCCCCAACAGGCAGACGCTTCAGGTCGGACTGACGAGGACCACGAGCCGCGGCTCGTTCGACGCCTTGTTGAACGCGGCCCGCAGCTGGCCGATGTCGTGAAGATTCGTGAGCTGCCGCGGCTGGTGCGCGCTCGGCGTGGCGTGCCTGCCGCAGCCCGCCACGGTCACCGCGGCGACCAGCGCGATCACGACGACTCGGATCATTCGCTCACCAGTCTGCTCGCATTCGCCTGCCGGCGCCAATGCAACAGCGTGATCACGAGTGCGGCGGCCACGACGGCGCCCGCGCCGGCCACGAGGATCGACCCGCGCCCGTCGGCGAGCGTGCGCACGCGGCCGCTGAAGCGAATCGCGAAGCTGACGACGGGGTCGTCGGCCACCGTCGCGGTGTCGCCGAAGCGGAGCCGCGCCCAGTAGTAGACGAGGTACCCGCCGGCGATCACGAGCAGCCCGCCGGCGATGCGGCTCATGTACGGGAGCGTCGGCCGGACGGCGCGCGCGATTCCCTCGCGCGCCAGCGCCGTCAGCACGCTCACCGCCGTCAGGACGATTGCCGTGCCGGCGGCGTATGCGCCGAACACCGTCAGCTTGTCCGCTCCGCCGGAGGCGGCGATCAGCGTCAGGAAGAGCGGCAGCGTGCAGCCGAGCGAGGCGGCCCCGTAGCCGACGCCGAACAGCAGCATCGCGCCGAGACGCCGCTCGCGCTTGACCGGGACGTGCAGGTGCACCGGCAGCGTGAGGTGGCGGCCGCTGAGCGTGACCAGCCCGGCGAGCGCGAGCAGCGCACCGGTTGCGAGGCCCGCCCAGGGGACGGCCCGGGCGACGAGTGCGACGCCGAAGCTGACCGGTAGGCTCGCGAGCGCGAACAGGCCGAGGAAGCCGGTGGTGACGAGCCCGCCTACCAGGAGCCCCTGGAGGACGCGCGTCGGCGCTCGCGGCAGCTCGTCCTCGTCGGCGCCGAGGTAGAAGGAGAGAAATGCGGGCAGCAGCGGGAAGCCGCACGGATTGACGACGCTGAGGCCTCCGGCGACGAGCGCGACCGAGACCGGAACTGCGTTCATGTTGCGGCGCGCAGCGCGTCGCGGAGCCAGCGCTCGTCGGGCTCGCCCTTGATCCCGTCGGGCGTGCGGTAGATCCGGCAGGAGAGGACGTACGTGTCGCGCTCGGCGGCGCCGGGCTCGATGTCGCGGCCGTCGACCCTGATCGTCGGCGACCCGAGGAAGCGCTGGGCGCTCGCGGCAGTGTCGTCGGCGACATCGACACGGCGCACCGTCGCCTCGACTCCGGTCTCCGCGACGACACGCCGGGCTAGGTCGAGCGCGGGCTGCGCGTGCGGACACCCCTCGAACGTCAGCACCTCACGAGCGCCGGGCTCATGTGTTCGAGCATAGTCGCCCAGCCCTCTAACCTTCTCGTACGTCCACGCCTCCCTGCAGGGTACTAGAGCAGGGCTTCGCGACGCTCCGACACACGCAAACGCAAGGCTCGA
>JABFWJ010000035.1 GCA_013362295.1 Thermoleophilia bacterium | reverse complement strand
CGCCTTCGCGGTGATCGCCTACGACCGGCTCGCCGGTGCGCTTTTCATCGCCGCCGCAGTCGTGATCAGCGTCGGCCGCGTCCTGATCGGCGCCCACTACCCCGCCGACGTCGCCGCCGGACTCCTGGTCGGGCTTGCCTGCGGCCTGATCGTCGCCCGCCTCGCACGGCCGATCCTGATGCCCCTTGTCCGGATCGTCGAACGGATCACCGACCCGATCCTCGGCGCCGCCTGGCGCGCCCGCCGCCCCGCCGCACTCGACTAGCCTCGACATCGTCGGCGTAGTGGCCGCCGCCGCCGCGGGCGCGATCGTCGGCGACAACATCGGCTACAAGATCGGACGCATCGGCGGCTGGCTGCTGCAGCGCTACGGCCGCTATGAGGTGTTGTGCGACTGGGAAGCCTTCGCGTCTGGAGTCGAGTCCGAGTTCCGCCTCCAGCGACGTCGGCTCGCGGATCAGGTCGCTGTCGCGGTAGCGCTTCGCGTCATCTGGGCTCTCCCAGACGATCACGGTCGTGACGTCGCTCCCGTCTGGGGAGGCGCCGTGGAGGATCTCCATTACGCCCGGCTGCTGCTTGAGCCGTGGCAGGAACTCTTCGAGGAAGCGGTGCACGCGCTCGGCCTGCTCGCCGCCGAGGCCTTTGCTCGCCGTGATCGTGACATACATCGGCGTTCCATTCTTCTCAGGGTGATTCTCGCGCGGACCAGAGGTCGAGGAGGACGCCGGCGACGCGTGCCGGCTCGGCTTGGTGCGAGGTGTTGAGATGGTGGAGGCCGTCGAAGACGATCTCGCGGAAGTCAGGGAAGATCGCCGCGAGACGATTCGCCGAGCGTTCGTAGCGATCGGCGCTGAGCGAGCCGCGCGTGTACAGCACGTGTCCTTGGAATCCGCGGAGGGCGTCGGTGTCGAGTGTGTGGCGCTCGAAGGCACGGAGGAGCGCCGCGATTCCAGCTGGTCGGTTCGGTAGCGGCGGCGCGCCTCCGGCCGGGGGCGCGAACTCGACGCCGGGCTTGAGTTCGAGTCGCATCAACCGGGGCATCGCTTGCGCCGGCTCCTCGGTCACGAGTTCCGGATGGGTGGCGGTGAAGGCGAGCGCGACCGCGCCGCCTCCCGAGTGGCCATAGAGGTGGAAGCGGTTGAGTCCGGCGCGACGTACCGAACGAGACAGTCCCTCGAGTTCGTCGGCGATCGCGTAGTCGCCTGGCGGCGGGCTGGCCGTGTACAGCTCGAGCTCTTTCGTGTGCGCCCGTGCGTTCGTCCCGAGCGCGCCGATGAGCGGCGCATACCGGACGACCGCTGGGGCGATGATCCCCGGTAGGAAGACGCAAACGGGCAGCGGCCGCTCGTCCATCAGCGCCCTGCCGCCGCCGGCGGCTGAGCGACGCCGCGAGCAGCAGCGAGGTGGAAGAGCGCCGAATGCACAAGCCAGAGGCTCAAGCCTTCAGAGCTTGACCAGAAACCGGGAGGCCGGCTCGTCGGGCTGGACGTCTACACCGCGTCTGGCGCGGTGCGGTGCCTTGCATCAGCGCACCGACCCGACTCGCCGAAGCCGGGCGGGTTACGGCTTGAGGCGCCAGCCGCGCGCGAGCAGTGTCGCGGCGGCGGCGAAAGCGGCGATCGCGACTGCGGCGGCGACGGCGAGCGCGATCGCCGTCGAGGTTTCGTGAAAGCCGGTGAGGCCGGCGCGGCTGGCGTCGACGAGGTAGTAGAGCGGGTCTAGTCGGGTGAGGGTCGCCCAGGGCTCGTGCAGCGTGTGGGCGGAGTAGAAGACGCCGCCGACCAGCGCGAGCGGGGTGATGACGATGTTGGCGATGAAGGCGTGCTGGTCGAAGGTGTCCGCCCAGATGCCCGTGATGACGCCGAGGCTTGCGAAGACGACGCCGGTGAGCAGCAGCGCTGCGATCGCGGTCGCGGGGTGCGCCCCTTCGTGCGCGAACGGGAGCGCGAGCAGCGCGACCGCAAATGCGGCGCTGAGGCCGCGGAGCAGGCCGGCGCTGATGTAGGAGACGGCGAGCTGCCAGGGGCGAAGCGGGGAGGTGAGGACGTCTTCGATGTATCCCTCGTTCTTTGCCTGGAAGAGGCTGGTCGAGGAGTTTGCGAAGGCCTGTCCGGCGACGGTCATGACGAGCAGCCCGGGGAGGATGAAGCTGAGGTAGGGGACGCCATCGATGCGGTGGATGCGGTGGGCGAGCGCGCCGCCGAAGACCGCGAGGAAGAGGATGGCGGTGAGGATCGGCGGCAGGACCGTCTGCGTCCAGAGGCTGAGGACGCGTCTTGTCTCGCGGCCGGCGAGTGCGAACGTGCCGCGGCGTTGACGGACGCGCAGCTCGAGCGTGTTCATGTGTGCATCGCCTGCACGTAGGCGTCTTCGAGTCGGCTGGCGGCGAAGCGTTCGGTGAGCTCTGCCGGTGTGCCTTCTGCGGCGATCCGCCCGGCACGGATAAACGCGACCCGCTCGCACAGCGTCTCGGCTTCCTCGAGGTCAGGGGTGGTCAACAGGACGGTCAGGCCTTGCTCGCCGTGCAGCCGGCGCAGATAGCGCCAGAGCTCGTAGCGCAGTTCGAGGTCGACGCCGGCGGTTGGCTCGTCGAGGATCAACAGCCGCGGCCGATGCACGAGCGCGCGGGCGATCAAAAGGCGCCGGCGCATCCCACCCGACAGCCGGTGGGGGTTCGTTTTCGCCTTCGCGGTCAGGTCGAAGACGTCGAGCAGCTCGTCGGCGCGCTGGGTCGCCTCGAGTTTCGGCAGGCCGAAGTAGCGGCCGTGATAGGCGAGCAGCTCGCGCGCGCTGAGGAAGCGATCGAGGTGGACATCCTGCGGCGCCACGCCGACGAGCAAGCGGCTCGCCACGTCGATGACGGCGTCGTGGCCGAACACCAAAATCCGTCCGGCGGGCGCGCGCACCAGCCCGGCGACGGCACCGATCAGCGTCGTCTTGCCGGCACCGTTCGGGCCGAGCAGCCCGAAGAAGCAGCCGCTGGGGATCCGCAGCCCGAACTCGTCCAGCGCGCGCGTTCCGTCGGCGTAGACCTTTGTCAGCCGCTCGACCCGGAGCGCGGCGCTCGCCCGATCGACGCTCGCGTTTGCCGTCATCCCGCCCCGAGGCTACCGTCGAAGCGCGATGAAGCGACCACCGTTCACGACGGCGGGAGCGGCTGGCGTCGCAGCCGGCTGCGCGGGCATGGTTGCGATGCTGCCGGGCGCCACAGCAGGTGCACTCGGCGCGATCGGCATCACCGGTTCAAGCACGCTGGAGCGAACCCTCTCGCCGGTCGCCGAGCCGTCGTTCATCGCCTCGACCACTCTCGTCATCCTCGGCGCGTTGACCTGCGGCCGCCTGGTCGCGTTGCTGTCCATTGCCGGCAGCGTCATGCTGTAGGTCTCAATGTTCCAAATCCCGTCTCGAGGATCGATAAGCGGCGTCTCCAGTCGACGATGACCAGGCAGCGGCCGCACCAGGGTGCAGTCAGGCGGAGCCGGTCAGCTTCTACCTCGGCCTCGCGTTCTTGCCTTCCGCCTTCGCGCTCAGCCTTCTGGCGTCGCCGCCGACGTGAATGCAGGTCGCTGCTGCGCCTCGGGCAGCCGCTGACGGCGCGGCGATAAGCCGCAGCAAACCGACCACAACCCAGCGCTACCAGTCGCCGCGCAAAGGACGGCCGCCCCGCCCACGGCGGTGGTGACACGCCCGCCGTCTGGATGCGCCTGTGCGGGCGCCGCCGCTGCTGTGCCGCGCCCGCGAGCAAGAACGCCTCGTGCTTAAGACCCTTCGGTGAAGTAGTTGTGCACCTCGTAGAACCGAAGCTCGGGCTCGCCGGGGAAGCCGGCCTCGCGCGCGTACGGGACGATTTGCTCCTGAGCGAAGCGCTCGAACTGCTCTTTAGTCTCCCAGACGTCGACGATGCGGAGCCCGTCGTCAGTCTTGGCGACCCAATGAGAGATGCCGCCGGGGGCGCCCGGGCCGCGTGGCGTCAGGCCCATCTTCTTGACCACTTCGTCGTATTGGTCGAGCGTCGCGCCTGAGAAGTCCATTTGCACTGCAACTGCCACAGCTCCTCCTCGTGTCGTTGACGGCTGATCTTCGCACTAGCCGGGCCCCTGGTTCGATACCGGTGCTCGGTAGCGCGTGAAGTGACTGCTAGTGGCGACGAGCGAAACGTTCTGCTTCGCGGTGTGAGGTGCAGCCTTGGATGTCGACGATCTTCGCGTCGCGCACGGTCAGCACCTGGAATCGCTCCTGGCG
>JABFWJ010000033.1 GCA_013362295.1 Thermoleophilia bacterium | reverse complement strand
GACGATCACCTTCGGCGTCGTGAACCGCGTCTGGCCCTTCGGGAATCCGGGCGGGTACTGGAATCCGTTCGGGCTGAAGTACGGGTTACTCGCGTCGATCCCGTCGTCGATCACCGCGATCTTCATTCCGTTGCCGGCGGTCGCGAAGGTCGGGCCCCAGAGCTTGTCGGCACCGATCTGCTCGGGCCCGGCGACCGCGCGGGCGGTGTGGTAGCGGATGTTGGGCCAGACCGCCGCAACACCGGGAATGCGCCTGAGCTCGCCCACCGCGGCGCGTGGGACGACGACGGCGAAGCCGTTGGCCACAAGCCGGTAGCGCCAGCGGACTTGCGCGCCGGGAACGGCGGCGCCGATCCGGCGCGCCAGCTCGTTCTGGGCGGCGTCCAGCCGGCGGAGGTAGGCGGCGTGGGAGGCCGACTGCAGCGAGCGCCCGAACGCGGACAGTGGAGGCGCCTTCAACGTCACGACGACCTCCGTCGCAGGACCGCCGCCACGTGCGCTGAAACCGTCCCCGGAAAGCACGACGGCGGCCGCAGCCGCCGCCAGGATCGGAATCGCCGAGCGCTTCAAGAGTGCGGATGAGAGGACTTGAACCTCCACGCCCTTACGGGCACACGGACCTGAACCGTGCGCGTCTACCAATTCCGCCACATCCGCGCGGCGGGGCCAGTGTAGCCGGGGCTGATGCCCTTTAAGCTGCCGTAAAGCGCTGCTGCACGGACGCCACGTAGTCGGCGAGATCGTGCTCGCGGGTCTCGAGGCGCTGTTCGCGCTCCTCGACCTCCTGGAGGCGCCGCTCGAGCTTGTCCTCGCGCAGCTCGAGGTCGGCCTCCGTCCGCGCATAGCGGATGCGCAGCTCGTCCTCCAGCTTCTCGAAGCCCTCCTTGCGCTCCAGGATCTCCTTCTCCCGGGTTGCGAGCAGCGACTCGCGCGTCTCGATCCGCTCGCGGCGCTCGGCGAAGAACTGCTCGCGTGAGGCGACGTCGGCCTCGCGGCGCTTCAGCTCCTCGCGGAGCCGTGTGACCAGGTCGTTGTCGCGGTCGTCGCGTGCGGCGGCCGCGAGGCGGCGGTTGATCTCCGCCTCCTGAGCGACCAGGGCGGCCTCGCGATCGTCGAGCTCCTTCGCACGCCGGCGGAAGGCGAGCTCGTCGTCGCCGGTCTCGGCGGCCGCAGCCTGAAGCCGCGCCTGCACCTCGAGCTGCTCTGCCTCGCGCCGCGCGAGATTCGCTTCGCGTGCCTCGAGCTCGGCCATCAGCGCGAACGCATCCTGCGACGCCTGTCCGTGCTCCGATGCCTCGCGCTCGAGGCGCTCGGACTGTGTGCGGAGGCGCTCCTCCCATCCCTGCAACGCGGTCTCGCGCTCGGAGACGGCGCGACCGCGATCCTCGGTCTCGCGCTCGTGCATCGCCCGACGCTCGTCGAGCTCGCGCTCGGCGTGCGTCAGCTCGGCCTGCTTCGCTTCGAGTGTCTGGGTGCGCGACGTCAGGAGGTTGCGCTCCTTCTCGAGCTCCGCTTCCGCGTCGCGCGCGGCGCGCTCGCGCCTGGTCGCTGCCTCGTCACGCTCGCGGACCGCGTGCTCGCGTGCTGCGACGCGTGCTTCCGCCTCCTGCTGGCGCGCATCGAATGCCGCCTGCTCGCGTTTGATCCCGCGCTCGCGCTCGGAGATCGACGCGAGCTGGCGCGCCATCTCGGCGGCCGCCTCGGCGCGCTGCTTCTCGACCTCTTCGAGCTCCTCCACGCGGGTCTCCGCATGGCTCGAGAGCTCCTGCACGCGCGCGTACTCGGCCACGATCTCCGTGTGGCGCTCGACGAGCGCCGCCTGCTCGCGCTCGAGCTCGGCAGCCCGCGACTCGAGCGACTGACCGCGCGACTCGAGCTCCCGAGACCAGGCTTCGAGCTCGGTCTCGCGCTCCGCTGCCGCGCGGCACGCGGCATGCGCCTCTTCGCGCAACTCGACCTCGCGGCTGAGCGCCGAGTCGAGCTCCGCGCGGAGCGCTTCGAGCTCGGGGCCGAGATCGGGCACGAATGCCTCGACGATCACCGGTGTGGCGACCATCCCGGCCGTTACCTGCTGCATCGGGCCGGGCTGCTGCTGCTCCTGCTCGGCCGCCGGTACGGGCGTCGCCGGCTCGGCGTCGCCGTTCTGCTTGCGCTCGAGCAGCGAGCGGAGGCCCGTTCCGAATCCGGTTTCGATTTCGGGAGTCATCCGCCCAGCACCTTCATGACGCTCATCAGAGCGGGACCGAGCAGGACGACGAACATCGAAGGGAAGATGAAGAGCACCGTCGGGAACAGCATCTTGATCGGCGCCTTCATCGCCTTTTCCTCCGCCGCGGCCTGCCGGCGAAGGCGCGTGTCGGCTGCCTGGACGCGCAGGATGCGGCCCAGCGAGATGCCGAGCTGATCCGCCTGCACGACTGCCCGGACGAACGACTTGAGCTCCTGGGCCCCAGTTCGTGCGGCCAGATTCTTGAGCGCGGTCTGACGGGACTCGCCCATACGCATCTCGGAGAGGAGGAGGCCGAACTCGTCGACGAGGGGGCCGCTCATGTGCTCCGTGAGCTTCGTCACCGCACCGTCGAAGCCGAGGCCGGCCTCGACGCTCACTGCGAGAAGATCGAGCGCGTCGGGAAGTGCGCTGCGAACCGACTCGCGGCGACGGCGCACACGGGACGACAGGATGAAGTCTGGCCCGCTGAAGCCGCTCGCGCCGTGAACCGGCAGGAGCAACACCGCCGAGACGAACGACGCAGCCGCGGCGAATACCACGCCGAGCAGCGCGCAGCCCACCATCGTCCCACCCTTGATGGCGAGGAAGGTCGAGGGGGTGATGCGCTGCGAGAGTCCGGCCGCGAGCAGCTTGGCGCCGATCGCTTCGACGTTCGTGCGCGGGTTGAGCTTGAGCGGAATCGACGCCAGCCGGATCGACGCCGGTGCAAGGACGCGCTCGCGGAAGCGCAAGTTCTCGTCGGTGCGCGTCGGCACGCGCACGCGGCCGTAGTCCGCGGCGAGCCTGACCGACCGCGCTTTGAGGCGAGCGGGGTAGGTTGCCGCCTCGGTCAGCGCGAAGGCGGCGGCGCCGAGGAAGAGGATGGCGAAGATGAGCAGCATGTGCGTTACCCCTTGAACGTCGCGATTCGCTTGAGCATCAGGCTGCCGAACCCGATCATGAAGACGGTTCCGACCATGAGCTTCTGGCCGAGCCCTGTGTGGTACAGCGGCTCCATATAGGCCGGATTGAGCAGGGTGACGACTGCTGCAATGAAGAACGGCAGTCCGACAAGAACGTAGGCCGACATGCGTCCCATCGCCGTCAGGCTCCTCACTCTGCGCGCGAACTGCTGCCTCTGACGCACCGTCTCCGCGACCATGTCGAAGAGCCCTGCGAGGGAGCCGCCGATTTGGCGCTGGATGGTCACGGCGTTGATCACGAAGGTGAAGTTCTTCGAGCCCATCCGGGTCGCCATATGTGCGAGCGCGTCATCGATCGGCTTGCCGAGCTGCGTCTCGGTCATCACGCGCTTGAACTCCTTCGCGGCGGGCTCGGCGCCTTCGTCCACGACCGACTGAATCCCCTGCCGGAAGCTGTGGCCGGCCTTGAGGGACGCAGCCAGCGTGATCAGGATGTCGGGCAATTGCGCCTCGAACTTCTTCACGCGTCCCTTCGCCTTAAAGGAGACGTACCCGAGCGGGGCGCCGAAGCCGACCGCCATCACGGCGAGCGCCACGAGGCCGGGCACCCCGGCGACGCTGCACGCCAGAGCGAGCACGATCGCCACGCCCAGACAGCCCGCGAGCAGCTCGCCGGCCCGGATCGGGAGATCCGCGCGCTCGATCATCGACTCCACCTGCTTGAACTGCTTGAGGTCGGCGAGTGCGCGCTCGATCGAGTCGGAGAGACGGGTGCGCGTCGCGTCGCGTGTCGCCCGCCGGCGCGCCTTCGGGTTGTTCGCGACCGTGCCGAGGTGCGGCTCGATCCGCTGCTGGACGCGGCTCCCGCGCTTCGCGGCATGCCAGAACCGGTACGCGAGGAGGAGCAGCAGGCCGACGGCCGCTCCGATTCCGAACGTTCCTGCGGTCCCGTATCCGGCCTCCGGAATCACCGGGCTGGCGGCGTCGGGGGCGGAACCTGAAAGCGCCGGCAGTTCGAACGCCTTGGACGACCGCCCGCTGCCGCGCACGTTCGCGGAGAGGCGAATTTGAGAGCCGGGGCTCGCGGCGGTGAGGTACGAGAGGTTCCAGG
>JABFWJ010000289.1 GCA_013362295.1 Thermoleophilia bacterium | reverse complement strand
GCCTCTACCACTGGATCCCCTACCCGTCGCCGTAGCGCGAGGTCGAGATCGTACGGCGGCGGGTCAAGGGCGCGTCGGAGACACTCGCGGTGCAAGTCGCGAACGCCGTCTCACGCCTGCGTGACAGCGACGTGCAGAAGCCGCCCGGCATCGCCGAGGCGATCGACTGGCTCGCGGCGCTCGAGCTGCTCGGCGTCGAGCGCCTCGACGCCGCCACGGTCGAGAAGACGCTCGGCTCGGTGCTGAAGTACAGCGAGGACCAGGAGGTGATCCGCGCGGGCGGCTTCGAGCAGCTCGTACACGCCAATGAGTGAGCCGTTCGGCGTCGAGACGATCGAGCTCGACCTGCCGGCGCTGGTCGGCGCGTTGGGGCGACGGCTGCGCGCCCGCAGGCTGCCGTTCACGACCGCCCGCGCGGCCGACTTCGCGCGTGCGCTCACGCTCGTGCGACCCGTGTCGCGGCGGCGCCTCTACTGGACGGCGCGCGCCGTCTTCCTCTCCGACCCGTCGCAGGCCGCAGCCTTCGACTCAGTCTTCTTCTCCGTCTTCGGGAACGGCGCCGAGGACACCGCACGCCCGGATCAGCCGATCGTCTCCCGCAGCGTCCGCGGGACGCTGCCGGGCACGAGCGCGCGGGATCGCGACAGCAGGGAGGCGGACGAGCTCGAAGTGGCGCTCGCGCTTGCGAGCGACGACGAACGGCTGTCACGCAAGAGCTTCGACGAGCTCGAGCCGCAGGAGCTCGTGCAGCTGTATCGCCTGATGTCCAAGCTCGAGGTCGCGACGCCACGGAGGCGGACGCGGCGCTACGAGAGGGGGCGGCACGGCGAGCACGTCGACCTTCGCCGGACGTTGCGCGGCAGCCTGCGGACGAGTGGCGACCCGATCCGCCTCGCGCGCCGGCGACGCCGCGTCGCGCAGCGCCGTCTCGTGCTCCTCTGCGACATCTCCGGCTCGATGGAGTCGTACGCGCGCGCGTATCTGCAGTTCCTGACGTCGGCGGCGGGCAGCGGGCCCAGGGCCGAGGCCTTCGTCTTCGCGACGCGGCTGACGCGCGTGACGCGCGCCCTCGCCTCGCGCAATCCCGAGCGCGCGATCCAGCGCGCGGCGGAGACGGCGCCCGACTGGTCGAGCGGGACGAGGATCGGCGCCGCGCTGAAGCAGTTCAACGATCGCCACGGGCGCCGCGGGCTGGCGCGCGGCGCGGTCGTCGTGATCCTCTCGGACGGCTGGGAACGCGGCGACCCGGCGGTCGTCGCCCGTGAGATGGCGCGGCTGGCCCGGCTCGCGCATCGGATCGTGTGGGTGAACCCGCGCGTCGCAGCCGACGGATTCGCGGTGCGCTCGGGCGGGATGGTGGCCGCGCTCCCGTACTGTGACGCGCTCGTCAGCGGGCACACCTTCGAGGCGCTCGCCGAGGTCGCCGCGGCGATCGGCGGAGGCTCGTTCGCGCCGGCGCGTTGGGATCTGTCGGTGGACGACGAAGAGCCCTGGGCGAGCGCAACGCCGCTCCCCGGCAGCTCGGTCTCGATGCCGAGCGGCTACGGGCCGAGCCGCGGGAAGACCACCCCGGGCTGGAACGCGACGTGAGCGACACCGGCGTCGAGACCTGCATCTATCCCGGCTGTGACCGTCCTGCGGTGCCAGCGAACCCGCTCGGGGGTCCGCAGCCGGCGTTCTGCGATCTGGAGGAACACAACGCGCTGACCGCGCACCAGGAGCGGCAGCGGCTGGCAGCTCTCGACGATCAGGAGGAGGTTCGGTAATGGCGGATGAGGTCTACCGCGCGGTGTTTTTACGCGTGCACCCGACCGGCAAGATGGTGCTCAGCCTGACGACCGAGTCCGACGGGAAGGAAGCCGACTACGCGCGGCTCGTAGCCGACGAGCTCGGGATCCCGGCGCTCGACGTCAAGGTCGTCCCCGCCGACACCGACCGCTTCGGCACCGGCCACGGCTACAACACGACCCCGTCCGGCGGCACGCCCGCCGCGATCGCCAGCGCGGTCGAGAAGATCCGCGCGAAGGCGCAGCTGCTCGCCGGCGCGGCGCTCGACGCGCCGCCGGAGACGCTCAAGTGGTTCAACGGCGCCTGGATGCTCAGCGAGAGCAGCGACCCGACGCAGGTGCAGACGATCGAGTCGATCGCGCTCTACGCCCACGGCACCGGCCCCCTACCGGCGGGCGTCGAAGGCGGGCTGGACGCGCAGACGGTCTACGCCGACTGAACAAGTCCGACCCAGCTTCGCGAGTCTCGACCTCCCGCTAGGCCCGAACCTGGAACGGCACAGCCGAACCAGATTCGAGCATGCGCGCAACGAACTCGACCCTCACGTCGTCTGCCACCTTGAGCGCACCGAACAGCGTCGAGTACGGCGTGATGCCCCACTGGCTCTGCGCGAGAACGGTGCTGCCGCTGAGCGTCCCGTCTCCGTCGACCGCGATCTCGAACGCGATCGGCCGCGTGGCGCCCGCAAGTGTCAGCTCTCCGTCGACCGCGATCCGGTCTCCCTCGGCGCGCAGCGACGTCGAGCGAAACTCGATGCCGCGCCGCAGGAGCACCTCCTCGTCGATCGTCTGCTCGATGCTCGATCTGTCGTCGTCGTCGAGCGCCTGCAACCCACCGGTGCCCTCCCGCACGCGGAGTGACGTGGCGTCGGCCTCGAGGGTGAGGCCGGTCGGCGCGGAGTCCTCGCCGACCTCGAGCGTCGCGCGCCAGGCGGTGACGTCCAGCAGCAGATCGTGCCCCGCCTTGGCGACGGCGCCGGTCCGCCCGGTCCTCACCGACAACGTGGCGTTGTCCGGCCCGAGCTCGTATGTGCCCGGGGGAAGCCGCATGCGAGGAGCCTATAGTTGCCGCATGGCGGTCGAGCTCGAGCACTCCTTCTCCACCTCCAAGCCGCTCGACGAGAGCTACGCGGCGATCCTCGACCTCGAGCGGGTTGTTCCGTGCGTGCAGGGAGGGCGGGTGCTCGAGACGCTCGGCCCCGGGTCGGTCAAGGCGGAGATCAAGGTCAAGATGGGCGCGATGTCGCTGACCTATGCGGGGACGCTCGAGATCGTCGAGCAGGATCCCGACCGGCATCGCGTCGTGATGAGCGTGAAGTCGAGAGAGACCGGCGGCCAGGGCCATGCGAACGCGACGGTCACCTTTCAGCTCGCCGACGGCGGGGGAACGATCCACACGAACGCCCAGATCACCGGCAAGGCGGCTTCGATGGGCGAGCGGATCATGGTCGGCGTGCTCGACGCACTGGTCACGGACTTCAGCGGCAAGCTCGCCCAACTCTGATGGCCAGGATCGCGATGCGCGCGATCCGGGCCGGCGAGGTTCCGCGCGACGGCGGCACGGCGATCCAGGAGGAGGTCGACCGGCCGGTCTTCCGCGGCAACGGCGCGGACGACTACGTCTGCGTGAGCTGCGGGAACGTGCTCGCCGTCTCGATGCAGCCCGAGCAGATGACGAAGAAGGTCCGCATCCGCTGCGCACGCTGCTCCACGGTCAACGTCTCGGTGATCGACGGCTGGGAGCTGCGGAAGCGGTGACGATGGAGTTCGTGACGGGTCTCGTGCTCGCGGCCGGCGGCTCGGAGCGGCTCGGCCGGCCGAAGCAGCTGCTGCCCTACGGCGACTCGACGCTCCTCGACCACGTGCTCGACACGGCGCGCGCGTGCTCCTTCGACCAGCTCCTCTGCGTGCTCGGCGGCGCGGCGGAAGGTGTGCATGCCACGGTCGACCTCGACGGCGTCGAAGTCGTCGTCAACCGCGAGTTCGGCACGGGATGCTCCTCCTCGATCGCTGCCGCGCTCGGGTCGGTCGACGCCCGTGCGGACGTGCTCGTGCTCTTGCTCGGCGACCAGCCGGGCGTAACGGCTGCTGCGGTCGCCACATTGCTCGCAACCCGCGGCGACGCACCGTTCGCGGCCTGCGCATACGAGGACGGCCGCGGCCATCCGCTCGCCTTCGCCTGCCCGACGTTCGCCGACCTTGCCGCGCTGCACGGCGACAAGGGCGTGTGGAAGCTCCTCGACCGCCGCGCAGGCGACGTCGTCGACGTGCCGGTCGGCGGACGAATTCCGCTCGACGTCGACACGTGGGACGATTACCGCGCCGTGGCGGGGCTGGCACCGCCATCCGGGTAATCCGGCCGGGTCGGCGCTACACTGGTGGCCGCCCGGGGCTATAGCTCAGTTGGGAGAGCGCCTGGATCGCACCCAGGAGGTCGGCGGTTCGAGTCCGCCTAGCTCCATCGAGGCAAA
>JABFWJ010000077.1 GCA_013362295.1 Thermoleophilia bacterium | reverse complement strand
GAGGCTACTGCAACGACAGCACCGGCCCGACGAGATCATGGCCGGAGAAGGGGCGCCGGGCGCGTCGGCATCTCCCACCCGCCTCCGGTCGCCGCCTGCAAGCAGGCCGCGAGCACGTCGACCAGGTATACGACCCCGACGCTGATCAGGATCACGGCGAGCGGCGCGGTGAGCAGCCCGACGCCGAGCGCCGCGACGTACCACAGCCACCAGGCGAGCTCCGGAGCGGACGTCGGGACGCGCGCCCACGCGAGGCCGAGCGCGAACAGCACCAGCGCAACCGCGGCCGCGCCACCCCGGTGCGCGCCGCCTAAGGCAACCCAGAGCACCGCCGCCCAGAACACTGCGAGCTGCGCCACGAAGAGCACGAAGAGGACGGGCGCCGACTTGCGCATCGTCATCCCCCAGCTCACGGCCGCCCACATCAGCCGGTGGCGAAGCCAGTTGTTGCCGCTCTCCTCGAGCGCGTGGAAGAAGATCGTGTCCGCGCGCACGCGCTCCGCACGAGTCATGCGCTCGACGACCAGCGTGTCGTGGACGATCGCCGCGCCGGTGTGGCGGCCGTAGGACGCGATCAGCCACCAGAGCACCCACGGGACCGAGGCGAGATCCGTCGGGTCCCCGTGCGCGGGCACGATCACCGTCTGACCGAGCACGTCGTCGCGGTACTCGAATGCCTCGAGGACGTCGAAGTATGCGCTCAGCTGACCGTCCTTGTCTCGCAGCTGCTCGAGCTTGATGTGCGCCGGCGACGCACCATTCGCGTCGAGGAACGGCATGGAATGCGACGCTACACGCTCACGCAGCTCCACCACTTCATCGACCTGGAGGCCCACGTGACGAACCCCGACAAACTCACGCTGATCGTTCCTTACTTGGAAGGCGCAGCAGTGGAGGGCGAGCCGACGGACGAGGATGCGGAAAAGCAGGCGCTTCCCGACTTCGTGACGCGATTTGGCCACCGTGCCAAGGAGGTCGACCTCCACCGGCTGGAGCAGAACCTCGCCAAGGTCCAGGGCGAGATCGCCGAGCTGTTGCGGAGCATCGACGTGAACGCCGCGGGGTATCGACTGAAAACGATCGAGGTCTCGCTCGCCATCAGCGCCGAGGGCGGCATCGGTGTCGTGACAGCGGGGATGGAAGCGTCCCTGTCGCTCTCGTTCGAGCCTACGGGCTAAAGCGCGGCCGGCGCCGCCGTTACGGCTCCAGAGGCATCACCCCGAGCAGCCGGTAGCCGACGCCCCACACGTTCTCGACGAGCGCGACCGGCGCGCCCGCCTCGCGCAGCTTCCGTCGTAACCGCGACGCGTGCGAGTCCAGTGTGCGCGTGCGCGCGCTCGCGCGGTAGCCCCACACGTCGTGCAGCAGCTCGGCCTTCGTGAACACGCGCTCGGGCTCGCGCGCGAGCCGAAGCAGCAGCTGATACTCCTTCTGCGCGAGTTGAACGCGGCTGCCCGCGATGCGCACATCGCGCGTGCGGGTGTCGATGCGCACGGGATGAGCCTCGACGATCTCACCCTCGCGCGGCCGCGCACGGCGAAGCACCGCACGGATGCGCTCGACGAGCTCCTGGTACTCGAACGGGCGCGTGAGGTAGTCGTCGCAGCCGCGGCGGAACGCATGGATGCAGTCGACGGAGTCGGCTTCTTCGCGGGCGAGCACGATCACCGGCGCGCGGGCGAGCCACCGGTCGACCCGTTCGACGTCGCCCGCAAGCACGAGGTCGAAGCGGCCGTGTGCGGGGACGAGCTCGAATCCGTCCCGTGGGAGGTGACGCTCGAGAAACCCGCGCGTCTCGGGCTCGGCGTCGGTCAGGAGCAGCGCTGCGGCCATGAGACGACGCTAGCCCTGTCGGTGCGCGCGAACCAGTTGTCCATTCGCACGAATGTGCGCCGATCGATCCTCAGTCGGCCGCGGCGGCCACGTCGAGCCTGCCGAACGACCGCCGCGCATGCCAGATTCCCCAGGCGACGAGCGCGACGAAGACCGGCGGTCCTGTCACGACGGAGACGAATACGAACCCGCCGACGCCCGAATGCAGCAGCACGATCAACCGCAGCACCGCGCGCGCCAGGCAGTACACGCCCCACACGACCGACTGCAACCCGAACTCGTGACGGTACGGCGCTGTCTCGCGAAACCAGCGCGGAAACGGATACCACGCGTTCGCGAAGATGCCGATCAGCGGCCGTCCGATCGCCGCCGACACGAAGTACGCGACCGACCACGAGGCGCTCAGCACGACAGGCTGCGCGAGATAGACGGTCGCGCTGTGAGCGGCGAAAGCGACGAGCGCCTGGATGACGACGAACGTCGCGCCCACCGCGACGAGACCGATCTCGCGTCCGCGCCGGAGCAGCCAGGCCGCCAGCGCGAGATACGCGACGGTGGACGCAGCGATCGCAGGGCCGAGCCCGTAGGCCTTCCAGCCGACGTAGAAGACGACGACCGGCGCGACCGCCTCGCCCGCAAACTGCGGCAGGCCGCGCCCGGCGAGCGACCGCCAGGTCGGCTCGGGCAGCTCCGCTAGGCGGCCCGGCGCAAGCGGCGCTCCTGCCGTTCGCACCATTCGATCCCCCACTCGCAGTAGTCGAGCGCCCAGCGGTAGACGAGATCGATGAACGGCGGGTCGGGCCCTTTGCCGTCGTCGAGGCCGCGGAGGTATTGCAGCATCATCCGATAACCCTCGCGCCGCGCGGCGAGCAGGCCGAGCCCCTCGACGGCAGGAAGCGCGTCCGCGAAGAAGAGACGCAGCAGCGACTCGTCACGCAGCTCGATGCGCGTTTCCTCGCCGTGGAGCCAGTCCTTGAGCGCGCGCCGGCCCTGCGCGGTGATGCGGTAGAGCCGCCGCGAGCGGCCGCCGCGCCCCGCGTCCTTGCCGGCGATCCAGCCTGCTTCCTCGAGGCGCTTCAGCTCGGGGTAGATCTGCCCATAGCTCGCCGCCCAGAAGTGCCGGATCGTCCGGTCGACGGCCCGTTTGAGGTCGTAGCCGCTCATCGGGCGACGCCCCAGCAGGCCCAGCAGCGCCCAGGTGACGGCCGTCGCCTCCATCTATCTGAACGATATATCCTTAAGAGATATCAGTCAACCTCACTCCGGCGGCGCGTCGATCCAGATCTCGTGCAGAATCGCGTCTGTGCCCCGTCAGATCGCGCTCCTCCGCGGCATCAACGTCGGCGGACACAAGAAAGTCGCGATGGCGAAGCTGCGCGCCTTGATGGAGGAGCTCGGGTATCGCGACGTGCGCACGTACGTGCAGAGCGGGAACGTCGTCTTCACCGGGCCCCGCCGCTCGGCGAAGCAGCTCGAGGCTGCGCTCGCGGACGCCTTCGGATTCGACGTGCCGGTCGTCCTCCGGACCCGCGACGAGCTGGCCGCGATCGTGCGGGCGAATCCGCTGCGGAAGCTCGCCACGGATCCTGCGAAGCATCTCGTCGTCTTCTGTGCCGCAAAGGCCACGGTCGGCCTCGATCCGGAGGACTTCGCGCCGGAGACGTTCACCGTCCGCGGGCGCGAGGTCTACGTGTGGCTGCCCGGCGGCATCGGGCGCTCGCCGCTCGCCAAGGAGCTCCTCGCGAAGCCGCTCGGCAGGACCAGCACCGCGCGGAACTGGCGCACCGTCGAGAAGCTGCTCGAGCTCGCCGACGCGGACTAGCTAGATGACCGCCGGGCGATGGAGCGCGACCCCGACCATGACGAGCGCGACGCCGAAAAGCTCGAGCGTGGTCGGGAGCTGACCGAGGACGATCGCGCCGACGACGACTGCCGTCGCCGGGAGCAGCGCGACGAATAAAGCGTAGGTCGCGCGCGGGATGCGCACCATCGCGAGCTGGTCGCAGACATACGGGATGACGGATGACGAGACGCCGACGCCTGCCCCCGCCGCGAGGGCGAGCGGGTCGTCGAACGCATCGGCGGCCGCGCCGAGGCCGATGGGCGAGACGACGACGAACGCGGCCAGCATGGCGAGGGCGAGCCCGTCGAGGCCGCCGATCGCGGCGTGCCGCGCGACCCGGTGGGCGAGGACGATGTAGACGGTGAACAGGACCGCGTTTGCGAAGGCAAACGCGACCCCGACCGGCTCGCCGGCGAAGCGGACGTGCGTGAGCAGGTAGACGCCGGCGGCGGCTGCCATTACCGCCGCGTAGTTCCGGCCGATCCGGGCGCCGGCCAGCGCGAGCGCGATCGGGCCGACGAACTCGATCGCGGCGACGGTGGCGAGCGGCAAGCGGTCGATCGAGACGTAGAAGCAGGCGTTCATCGCCGCGAACACCGCGCCGAGCCCGCCGATCAGCGCGCGTCCGCGCCCGTCGAGCGCGGCGACCCGCCGCCAGGGTCGGCGCCAGAGCGCGAAGACGAGCGCTGCGGATGCAATGCGGAGCCAGGCGACGCCGAGCACGTCGACCCGCGCGAAGAGCAGCACTGCGAACGACGGCCCGAGGTAGTGGAAGATCGCGCTGCCGACGAAGTAGGCCTGCGGAGGAACCGGGCGGATGCCGCAAGTCTGCTCACTAGGCCTCGCGCGCGACAGGGCCCTTCGAAGGCGTTAGGCTTGTCTCGCCTCGTGAAGTACGGCATTTCGACCCGGAACGGCAGCGATCTTCCGCGCCTCGACGACACCGACCGTCGGATCATCACCGAGCTGGCGAGCGACGGCCGCGTCTCGTTCGCCGAGCTCGGGCGCCGCGTCAACCTCTCGTCGCCGGCGGTCGCCGAGCGCGTGCAGCGGCTCGAGCGCGCGGGCGTGATCACGGGCTACCGCGCCGAGCTCGATCCGCGGAAGCTCGGCTACCAGCTCCTCGCGATCGTGCGCGTGAAGCCCGCCGCGGGCCGGCTCCCGCGCATTCCGGAGCTTGCGGCGGAGATCCCCGAGGTCGCCGAGTGCCATCGCATCACGGGCGAGGACTGCTTCTACCTGAAGCTGCACCTGCGCTCGATCGACGAGCTCGGCGGCGTGCTCGACCGCTTCCTCGACTTCGGCGAGACGACGACGTCGATCGTCAACGCCACGCCGGTGCCGCGCCGCGATCCACCCCTCGGCTGAGCCGCGCTCAGTCCGCTACGTCGGTGCGGCTTGCGGCACCGGTTTCGTGCGGAAAAACGTCAGCGTCACGAACGAGACGGCGGCGGCTGCGGCGGCCACGAGGACGCCCCACCAGAGACCGGAGATGTTGTCGTCCCAGCCGATCGCACGATCGAGCGAGAACCGTCCCGGCCCGGTCGCCGCGAGCGCGATCGCGACGACGAGATACAGGAGCTCGACCTCCGATCCCAGCAGGAACGCGCGCTTCAGCGTCACCGCGAAGATCGCGTTCAGCATCACGACCGCGAGCATCCCGCACGCGAGGGGCGTCGCCAACCCGAGTGCGAGCAGCGCCCCGCCGCCCGCCTCCGCGAGCCCGGCCATCACCGCCATTGCCACACCCGAGCGATAACCGATGGACGAGAAGAACCCGCCCGTGCCCTGCGGCCCGTAGCCGCCCCACCACCCGAAGAGCTTCTGCGCGCCGTGCCCGAAGAACGCGCCACCGACGAATACGCGAAGGAGAAGCAAGCCGTAGGACATCTCAGTCAGCTCCTGACGCGGGGATATCTTGAGCCGTCAAGAATACGCTACAAGCGGCCGGAGCGCAGAACGCTCCAGAGCAGCCACACACCGAGCACCGACGCGAGGCCGAACCCGAGCACGGAGACGACGTGCAGCCCGAGCACGTGCGGGCCGCTCTTCGCGAAGATCCCGATCAGGCTCGAGCCGATCAGGCCGCCGGTCACGACCAGCGCGATCACGAGCCGGTTGAAGAGGACGTCGAGCTTCGCCATGAACTCGTCGAGGCCCTTGTGCACGAACCCGACCTCGATCTGGCCGTCGCGCACCTGTTCCAGCGTCTCGTGCACCTGGTACGGGAACTCGGCCGCCATCTGTGTCAGCTTCCACCCCTCGCGGCGCGCGCGCGACGCGATCCGCCGCGGTGTGAAGCGCTCGATCATCAGGTCGCGCGCGTAGGGCTTCGCGACCTCGAAGACGTTGAAGTCCGGATAGAGCTCGATGCCGACGGAAGCGAGCGTCGCGATCGCCTTGTCGAGCATCACGAACCGGGCGGGCAGGCGGAGGTTCATCGTGTAGATGAGGGCGAAGGCCTCGCGGATCAACTGCAGCGGGTCGATCTCCTGGAGGCTCGCGCCGTAGTAGCGGTGGTACAGCTCGCGCAGCTCGGACACGAACTGCTCCTCGCGGTTCTTCGGGTAGCGAACGCCCAGGTCGGAGAGCCGGCGCGGCAGCATCTCGATGTTCTCGGACGCAGCGTCGATGAACAGCCGCGTCAGCTTCGACATGTCCTCGTCGGTGAGCTTGCCGGTGAGGCCGAAGTCGACGAGCCCGATCCGGTCGGGCGAGAGCACGAGCACGTTCGCCGGGTGCGGGTCGCCGTGGAAGAAGCCGTGGCGGAAGATCATCGTCATCCACGTCTCCGCGATCAGATACGCCAGGCGCCGCCGCTGGTCGAGCGACCAGTGCTCGAGGTCGAGGTCGGCGAGCTGCACGCCCTCGAGATACTCGAGCGTGAGCACGCGCGAGCGGGTGTACGTCCAGTAGACGCGCGGGATCGCGACGTGCGGGTGGCCTGCGAAGTTCTTGTGGAACGCCTCGGCGTTGCGCGCTTCGAGCCGGTAGTCGAGCTCCTGGCGGATCGAGCGTCCGAACTCGTCGACGATCTCGTTCGTGTCGATGAAGTCGAGCGCGCGAATACGCTCCTTCGCGAGTCTGGCCGCCTGGTACATGAGCGCGAGATCCGCTTCGATCTGGCGCGGCGCGTTGGGGCGCTGCACCTTGACGACCACCTGTCGGCCGTTCGGCAGCATCGCGCGGTGCACCTGCCCGATCGACGCCGCCGCCAGCGGCCGCTCGTCGAACTCGGTGAACAGGCGCTCGATCGGCTGGCCGAGCTCCTCGCGCACGGTCTTCTCGACATCGGCGTACGGGAACGGCCGCACGTCGTCCTGCAGCCCACGCAGCTCGGCGATGATGTCCGGCGGCACGATGTCGGGGCGAGTCGAGAGCAGCTGGCCGAACTTGACGAACGTCGGCCCCAGCTCGTCGAGCATCTCCCGGAGGTGCCTGCCACGTGCGGTCTGGCCGCTCTCGGGATCGCCGGCTTTGCGGCCGTCGACGGCGTAGCCGAAGCCGTGCCGCACGGCGACCTGGGCGATCTCGCTCAGACGACCGAGGTTGCGCTGCTTCGGGCGCGTCGCCACGCAGAGAGTGTTGCACGCGCACCGGGCTGACATTTGCCCGCGCGGGGCCTGAGGCGTAGCGTCGAAGCATCAAACCGAGGGAGGCCGCATGAAGCGCTCGATCGTCCTGATCCACGGAGCGTGGCTGGCGCCGCGCAGCTGGGAGAAGTTCGAGACGTTCTTCAGTGACCGAGGGCACGAGGTGTTCGTTCCGGAATGGCCGCGAAAGGCGGACGGCGTCGAGGCGCAACGCCGCGACCCGAGCGCGCTGAACGGGCTGGGCATCAAGGAGATCGTCGACCACCTCGACGCGTACGTTCGGCAGATCCACGAGCCGCCGGTGATCATCGGCCACTCGTTCGGCGGGCTGTTCACGCTGATGCTGCTCGACCGTGGGCTTGGCGCGGCGGGCGTCGCGATCGACCCCGCAGCGCCGAAGGGGATCCTCAACCTGCCGCCGGCGCAGCTGAAGGCGGCGTCGCCCGCGCTGGCGCATCCGTCGACGCGGAAGAGCACCGTCATGCTGACGTTCGAGCAGTTCACCTACGGCTTCGTGAACACCTATACGCCCGAGGCTGCACGGGCTGCTTACGATCGCTACGCCGTGCCCGAAACGGGTCGCATCTTCTACCAGGCGGCGTTCGCGAACTTCAACCCGCGTGCGGAGAACACCGTCGACTTCCGCAACGGAGACCGTGCGCCGCTGCTGATCACGGCCGGCGAGCAGGACCACACGGTGCCGGCTTCCGTCTCACGCGCGATCTACAAGAAGTACGCGAAGTCCACCGCGCACACGGAGCTCATCGAGTTCCCCGGGCGCCCGCATCTGATGATGGCGGGCGACGGTTGGGAGGACGTCGCCGCCAAGATCGAGGGTTGGGTCGAGGCAGTCCTCACGGCCGCTCCAGCCCGCGAGGAGACGCCCGTCAGCTGATCTTCTTGATCGTCGCGGTCCAGGCGCCCTTCGGTGCCTGGACCTCGACGGTCTCGCCCAGCTTCCGTCCGAGCAGCGCCGAGCCGAGCGGCGACGTCGGCGAGACCGTGCCGGCGCCGCCGACGGCGCTCACCTCGATCGTCATCGAGCGGCCGTTGCCCTCGATGTCGACGACGGAGCCGACGCCGACCTCGTCGCAGCCTGCGTCGGCGACGATCTGGGCGCCGTCGAGCCGCGCCCGCAGGTTGCGGATCCGCGCCTCGAGCAGCCCCTGCTCGTTCTTCGCCGCGTGGTACTCGAAGTTCTCCGAGAGATCGCCGAACTCGCGGGCCTTCTTGATCGCGGCGACGACCTCCTCGCGGCGCGGCCCTTCGAGCGCGGCGAGCTCGTCGCGCAGCGACTGCGCCTGCTTCTCGGTGAGCCGCTCGCCGCCTACCACTTCGACCGCGCCCCACGCCGCCGCGACGTGTACACGACGCGCGGCTTCGCGACCGTCATGCCGGTCTCCTGGAACTTCTCCACGTGGCCCTGCAGCCGCGCGACGCGCGAGACGTCCGCCTGCTGCTCCGGGAGGACGAACGTGATGCCGGTGCCGCCGCGCCCGGCGCGGCCGGTCCGCCCGACGCGGTGCGTGTAGACCTCTGGCTCCTCGGGCGGGTCGAAGTTGATCACGTGCGTGATGTCGTCCACGTCGAGGCCGCGCGCGGCGACATCCGTCGCAACGAGCGTCTTCACCCTGCCGGAATCGAACCGCGACAGGGCCTTCTCGCGCTGCCCCTGGCCCTTGTCGCCGTGGATGGCGACGGCATCGACCTCATGACGGCGCAGCTTCTCGACGAGCCGGTCGGCCCCGGCCTTCGTCCGCACGAACACGAGCGCGAGCCCGCGATCGTCGCGCTTCAGGAGATCGACGAGCGTCGAGACCTTGTTCTCCGCGGTGACGGCGAGGAACTGATGGTCGATCTCGCCGCTGCGGCGCTCGGCCGGCAGCTGGCCCTCGAAGCGGGCCGGGAAGTGCGTGTAGCGGCGTGCCAGCTCCCCGACCTCGCCGTCGAGCGTCGCGGAGAAGAACATCGTCTGGCGCTGCTCGGTCAGCTTGTGGACGAGGCGGTCGACCTGGGGCTTGAAGCCCATGTCGAGCATGCGGTCGGCTTCGTCGAGCACGAGCACCCGCACCGCGTCGAGCGAGACGAGCCCGCGGTCGACGAGATCCTGCAGCCGGCCGGGCGTGGCGACGAGCACGTGGGCGGTCTTCGCCTCCCGCGCCTGGGCCTTCAGCGGCACGCCGCCGTAGACCGGCGCGACCCTGATGCGGTCGCCTGCGATCAGCCAGAACTCCTGCGTGACCTGCAGGCAGAGCTCGCGCGTCGGCACGAGGACGAGCGCCGCCGGCCGCGGATCGTCGGGGTTCAGCCGTTCGACGATCGGAATCGCGAATGCCAGGGTCTTGCCAGAGCCCGTCGGGCTCTTGGCGAGCACGTCGCCGCCCGAGAGTGCCTCGGGGATGACGAGTGCCTGGATCTGGAACGGGGTCTCGATGCCGCGCGCGGCAAGCCCATTGCTCAGGGCCTCGGAGACCCCGAGGGTACGAAAATCGGTCAAGCTGTCTCAACTCCTTCGGACGCCGAGATCGTGTGTCCGAAAGAGGAACCCGATCTCACGGGAACGCGGCCCATCCGCGTTCCGTAGAAGTCAGGGTAGCAGCGGTTTCGGCTGGGTCAATCACCCTCGAGCAACCGGAGCCGGTGCTCGAGCTGTGCGACCCGCAGTTCCAGCTCGTCCCACTCGTCGCGTGTGACGAGCCCGAGCTCGCGCGCGAGATCCTGCACCCGCCGGCGCCCGCCCTCGCCGACGCGGATGGCGTCGCCGCGCCAGCGGGAGGTCAGCTCGTCGCCGAGTGCGCGCAACTCGTCGAGCCGGGGACCGAGAATGGCGATCAGGCGCTCGACCGAGTCGCGGGACTCAGCGGGCTCTGCCATGAGGCCGCGTCCTTCGCCGCTGCCGGCGCCGCTCGCGCTTCGCGGCCGCGTCTCCGTCGACCGCCCCGGCGACCAGGTCGAGGGGAGTCGCGGGTGCCGGCTCATCCGCCGCGGCGCGCTCGGCCGCCGCGAGCACGCGGCCGCCGACGCCGACCTCGGTCACCTCGACGCCCTTGCGCCGCGCGTACTCCGGCTCGCGCTCCTTCCACCAGTCGAGCAGCGGCGCTGCGATGAAGATCGACGAGTACGCACCCGAGGTGACGCCCACGAGCAGCGCGAAGGCGAAGTCCTTCAGCGTAGCGCCGCCGAATAGGAACAGCGCTTCGACCGGCAACAGCGTGATGAACGTCGTCGCCAGCGAGCGGCGGATCGTCTCCCACAACGAGACATTGACGATCGTCGCGAACGGCGCCCGCCGCATGATCGGGATGTTCTCGCGGATACGGTCGAAGATGATGATCGTGTCGTAGATCGAGTAGCCGAGCACCGTGAGGACCGCGGCGACGGTCGCCTCGGTCACCTCGCGGCCGGTGAGCGAATAGACGCCGACGGTGATCAGGATGTCGTGCAACAGCGCAGCGATCACCGGCACGGCGAACGCGATGCCCTTGAACCGCACCGTGATGTAGAGCGTGATCACGAGCAGCGAGAAGAGGATCGCGATCACTGCCGATCTCGCGATCTGGCGGCCGAAGCTCGACGACACGTTCTTGATCCCCGGCTTCTGCGCGTGGACGTTCTGGTCGAGCGCCGCGGACAGCTTGTTCTGATCCCGCTCCGACAGCTTCTTGAGGCGGATCTGGAAGCTCTTGTAGCTCTCCGAGCCGTACGCCTTGCCGCGGCCCTGCACGACCGCGTCGCGCTGGCCGATCGCGTTCGTCTGGTCGCGCACCGTCGAGATCGGGGTGGGCTTCGCCGTCACGAACGCGACCTGCACGCCGCCCTTGAAGTCGATGCCGAGGTTGAGCCCGCGCACGCCGAGTGAGATCGCGCTGACCACGAGCACGACACCGGAGATCGCGAACCACAGCCTCCTCCGCGACATGAAGTCGATCTGCAGGAACGTGCCGCGCTGTGAGTGGTGCGCGCCCATGAAGCGCGGGTTGTTGAACCACCTGAAGCCGGCGAGCAGGCCGAGCATCGCGCGCGTCGCCGCCACCGCGGTGATCAGCGAGACGACGGTTCCGATCAGCAGCATCAACGCGAAGCCCTTGACGCCCGCGGTCGCGACGGCGAAGAGGATCAACGCGGTGATTGCGGTGACCACGTTCGCGTCGACGATCGTGTGGAAGCCCTTCGCGTAGCCGGCCGCAATCGCAGCGCGCATCGACTTGCCCGCGCGCACCTCTTCCTTGATTCGCTCGAACACAACGACGTTCGCGTCGGCGGCCACCCCGATCGTCAGGATCAGGCCGGCGAAGCCCGGCAGGGTGAGCGTCACGCCGAAGAGCAGGATCGCCGCGTACATGAACGCGCCGTAGATGCCGAGGCCGATCACCGCGACGAGGCCGAGGAAGCGGTAGAGGAAGAGCAGGAAGAGCGCGACCACGATCAGGCCGCCGATCGCCGCGTTCTGCGCCTGCTTGAGCGAGTCCTTCCCGAGCGTCGCGGAGACGTCGGTGCGCTCCAGGGGCACGAACTTCACCGGCAGCGCGCCGGTCTGCAGCACGAGCGCGAGGTTCTGCGCCTCCTTCAGGCTCTGGATGCCGGTGATCTGGGCGCCGCTCCCGGCCGGGTTGATCCCGTTGTTCACCGACGGGTCGGTGTAGTCGATCTGCGGGAAGGAGCGGATCTCGTTGTCGAGCACGATCGCGAAGTGCTGCGACGCCTTCTGGATCTGGCCGCGCAGGCCCTCGTTGCGCGTGACCTTGTAGAACGCCTTGTTGCCCTTCCCGTTGAACTGCATCAGCACGACGGGCTGGCCGGTGCTCGGGTCGAAGTCTTGCCGCGTCCCGCTGAGCTTCAGCTCCTTGCCCGTCAGGTTGGGGTACGGGCCGTAGCGGTCATTCGGGTAGGGGCCGCGCTTGAAGAGGTAGTAGTCCGTTTTGCCTTTCGGCGGGACGCCGAGCGCGTCGCCGGGGCACAGCGCGGCCGACTTCGACGTGCAGGTGATGACGATCGTGTCGTGCGGGACGGGCAGCAGCTTCCAGCCCTTCGGCACCTTGCCCTTGTGGGCGTCGAGCAGGCCCGCGTTTCCGGTCACCGGGTCACGATGCAGCGTCGCCGTCGGGCCGGCCTGCTTGACCCAGACGATCGTGGTCTTCGTCTTCTTCTTCTTGCCGGTCCCGGTGGTCGTCTTGACCTTCACCGGCTTGAAGAGCACGTAGCCGCTCGGCTTGCCGCTCTTCGCGCTCGACTG
The DNA here is from genome assembly GCA_013362295.1 of Thermoleophilia bacterium. Lineage (GTDB taxonomy): Bacteria > Actinomycetota > Thermoleophilia > Gaiellales > Gaiellaceae > PALSA-600. The sequence goes on along the minus strand of JABFWJ010000077.1, from coordinate 2,564 downwards.
GACGCGCGAGAGCAGGTTGTAGAGGTTCTGGATCGCGATCGGGTTGCCGCCGCTGCCGCTCGACGTCGACGGCGGGACGAGCGCCGGCTCCATGTCGTAGAGCTCGAGCTCGGCGGTGCTGCCGATGATCGCGGCCGCCTGCTCCGGGTCGTGAACCCCCGCCAGCTGAATGACGATCTGATCGGTGCCCTGCTTGCGGATCTCCGGCGAGGAGACGCCCAGCTTGTCGACGCGGCTGCGCATGATCGAGACCGAGCGGTCGAGGTCGGCGGTCGTCAGCTTGTGACCCGGCGGCGGCTGTGCCTTCAGCACCACTTCCAGCCCGCCCTGCAGGTCCAGTCCCTTGCGCACGCCGCGATGGGCCGGCGAGCCCGGAACGGCCAGCAGCGCCGTGCCCACGAGCGCGAGCACGATCTGGAGCACCAGGATCAGGTGTGAGCGCCTGGAAGACAACGCGCCCCTAGGTTAGCCGGGCTCGGGTGGCTCTTCGTCCAGGTTTTCGAGCTCGCTCTCGACCTCGACGTCCCGCGCGACGGCCGCAACCGCCCGTCGGTCCAGGGTTGCGACGACGCCCGGGGCGATCTCGACCTTCAACGTCGAGTCTTCGAGCGCCCTGATCGTGCCGTGGAGGCCGCCTGCGGTGATCACCTCGTCGCCGGCCTCCAGCGAGTCCTGCATGGCCGCGTGGGAGCTGCGGCGCCGGCGGGCCGGGAGCACGAAGAGGAACCAGGCGACGCCGAACACCAGGATCAGGATCAGGAATCCGCTCATGTCGACCTTTCCAGCCGTTGCCGCTTGTAGTCCGCGAACCGGCCGCGCTCGATCGCCTCGCGCGCGCCCTGGGTCAGCTCGATCACGAAGCGTAGATTGTGGAGCGAGAGGAGGCGCAGCCCCAGGAGCTCGTTCTGGTTGACGAGGTGGCGGATGTAGGCACGGCTGAAGCGGGCGCAGGCCGGGCAGTCGCAGGCGGCGTCGAGCGGGCGGTCGTCGCGGGCGAAGCGGGCGTTGCGCAGGTTCAGGCGGCCCTCCCCGGTCAGCGCGCTGCCGGTGCGTGCAGTCCGGGTCGGGAGCACGCAATCGAACATGTCGACGCCGGCCTCGATCACCTCCAGCACGCCCTCGAGGTCGCCGATTCCCATGAAGTAGCGCGGCTTGTCGGACGGCATCAGCCGGGCGGCCCAGTCCGTCGTCTCGAACATCTGGGTGCGGTCCTCGCCGATCGCGAGCCCGCCGATCGCGTTGCCGTCGAAGCAGAGCTCGGCGATCTCCTCCGTCGAGCGCCGGCGGAGCTCGGGATCGACGCCGCCCTGCGTGATCCCGAACCGCAGCTGGCCCTCGGCGGGGATCGTGTCGCGCTGGCGCCGCGCCCAGGCCGTCGTGCGCCGGACCGCCTCCTCGAGCTGGCGCCGCGAGACGCCGGCGGGCGGCACCTGGTCGAGGCACATCGCGATGTCGCTGCCGAGGTTCGCCTGTATCTGCGCCGCGAGCTCGGGGGTGAAGCGTGTCGGCGTACCGTCGTAGACGTTGTTGAACGTCACGCCGTCGTCATCGACCCGCGCGATCGTGTCGCGCAGCGAGAACACCTGGAAGCCGCCGGAGTCGCTGAGGATCGGCGCGTCCCAGCCCATGAAGCGGTGCAGGCCGCCGAGCTCGCGGATCAGCTCGGATCCCGGCCGAAAGTGCAGGTGGTAGGTGTTGCCGAGCACGATCTGCGCGCCCAGGTCGCGTACCTCGTCCGGGTGCAGCGTCTTGACCGTCGCCTTCGTCCCGACGGGCATGAACACCGGCGTGCGGATCTCCCCGTGCGCCGTCCGCAGCACGCCGGCCCGAGCCGCCCCGTCGGTCGCCTCTACTTCGAAGACAGGTCCCGGCGGGCCGAGGCCCGTCGCCAAACGACGGCCTTCGAAGTGCGACGCTCTATCCACGGATCCCCAGGAGCAGGGCTCTTGCACCGGCGGGCCACGGCTCGGCGAGACTAGTCCGGTCGCCAAACGACGAGCCGTGTCTCGGAGAGGCTGGTCCGGTCCTCACAGGATCAGCATCGCATCGCCGAAGGAGTAGAAGCGGTAGCGCTTCTCGATCGCGAGCGCGTAGAGGCGGCGCGTCTCCTCCACGCCGGCGAAGGCCATCACGAGGGCGAGCAGCGTCGAGCGCGGGAGGTGGAAGTTCGTCAGCACGTGATCGACGCGGCGAAACTCGAAGCCGGGCGTGACGAAGAGCTCGGTGCGGCCCGCGAGCGGAGCACCACGGGCGAGCGTCTCGAGGACGCGCACCGTCGTCGTGCCGACCCCGAGCACGCGCGCGGCTGCTTGGACGCGCGCCCACGCCGCGGGCGCGACCTCGTACCGCTCGCCGTGGATGCGGTGCTCCTCGAGCGTCTCCGTCTGCAGCGGGCGGAACGTGTCGAGGCCGACGTGCAGCGTGACGCGCTCGACCTCGAGGCGGGCGAGCACATCCGGTGTGAAGTGCAGGCCCGCGGTGGGTGCGGCGGCCGAGCCGCGCTCCCGCGCGTAGACGGTCTGGTAGCGCTCGGCGTCCGCGAGCGGCTCCGTGATGTAGGGCGG
>JABFWJ010000181.1 GCA_013362295.1 Thermoleophilia bacterium | reverse complement strand
CGACGGCCGCGAGGCAGTCGACCAGGTTCATGCGCTGCGCCCCGACGTCGTCCTGATGGACATCCGCATGCCCGAGCTCGACGGCCCCGAAGCCGCGCGCCGCATCCTCTCCGGCCCCGAGGACGGCGCCCCGAAGATTCTGATGCTGACGACGTTCGATCTCGACGAATACGTCTACGAGGCGCTGCGCGCCGGCGCGAGCGGCTTCCTGCTCAAGGACACGCCGCCGGAACAGCTCGTCGGCGCGATCCACGTGATCGCGGAGGGCGAGGCGCTGCTGTCCCCGTCGATCACGCGGCGCGTGATCTCGGAGTTCGTCAAGGGCAGCGGCCCGAAGCCGCAGGCCCAGTTCCCGCGTCTCGGGGATCTGACCGCCCGCGAGCTCGAGGTGATGAAGCTGATCGCGCGCGGCCTCTCGAACGCCGAGATCGCGAAGGCGCTCTTCGTCTCCGAGACGACCGTGAAGACGCACGTCGCGCGCATCCTGATGAAGCTCGGCCTGCGCGACCGCGTACAGGCCGTGGTGCTCGCCTACGAGGCGGGTGTCGTCCAGCCGGGCGAGAACGTCTCCGAGACGGATTAGGATTCGCGCAGATGGCGACGCCTCACGACCTCCGGCGTGCCGGGCTCGGCGGGTACCGGCGCGCAGACGTGACCGCCGCGCTCGCGCGCGGCGACATCGACCGGGAACGGCTGCAGCTCGAACTGGACGCGGGCACGCAGCGCGCGAAGGCGATGCAGGTCGAGATTCGCGAGCTCCATGCGCGCATCGACGCGCTGCGGCAGAGCGAGACGTCGCTGACGCGCTCGCTCTCCGAGATGCAGGAGCGGCGCGACCAGATGGAGCGCGAGTCCCGGCACCGGGCGCAGGAGCTCGTGCTCGAGGCCGAGTCGCGCGCGGCGATGTTGAAGACCGAGGGGCTGCGCCAGGTCGGCGAGCTCCAGGGCCAGGTCGAGCAGCTGCTCGGGATGCGTGCAGGGCTCACGAAGGCGATGCAGCGGCTGAGCGAGGACATCGCGGCTGCGATGGCGCGCCTAGCGGCCGCACCCGCGACCGCGATCGACTACCAGCCCGAAGACCAGCTCTCACGCTGGGACGCAGACCGCTAGGCCGGGGATCCCGAGCACGTCGCGCCGACCCTCCGGCAGCCGAACGCGCGCATCGGGGCGGTCGCGCGCGGCGACGAGCACGCGGTCGCCGCGCATGAAGGCGCAGACGCCGTCACCTGCGTCCACCGGCGTGTACGACCCGGCGAACGCGTCGGGATGCTGCGCACGGACTCCCAACGTCTTCCACGTGACGTACAGCTTCGCGTTGTAGTCGTCGACTGCGGCGCCCTCCTGGAGCGCATGGAGTACGCGGCGACGCGCGTCCCAGTCGACGTCGCGCCGGTTGTCGGGATCGACGAGCGAGAGGTCCTCGAGCTCGTCGCCGCGATAGAGGTCGGGCACGCCCGGCGCGGTGAGCTTCAGGACGAGCTGTGCGAGCGAGAGCTGCCGCCCGATCGTGCGTACGCGCTCGAGGAACGGATCCCGCGCGATCAACTGCGTCGCGCGCCATGCGTACTCCTGCACGCTGCGCTCGTGCTCCTCGTCCGGAGAGAGCCAGTTGCTGTTCACCTTGCCTTCGCGCAGCGCCTTCTGCAGATAGAGGTCGAGGCGCTCGCGCGTGACCGGGAGCGCGCCGACAAGCGTCTGGTAGACGAGCAGCTCCTCGCGCGCGTCCTCGAGCCCACCGAGCTCGTTCCGCCACGCGTGCACGCGCTCGGCCCATTCGTCGGGCACCCAGGTGAGTGCGGCGATGCGCGACCGGACGTCGGGTGACCGCTTCGTGTCGTGCGTGTACGTCGTCAGGAGATGGAGCGGGAAACGCGCCGCGCGCTTCGCGTTCGCCTCGTGGAACCGATCGACGCCGATTCCGAAGCGGCCGGGATTGCCACCGACCTCGTTCAGCGCCGCGAGGCGGAAGTAGCGGTAGAACGCCGTGTCCTCGACGCCCTTCGCCATCACGGGGCCGGTGAGCTGCTGGAAGCGCACGATGAACTCCTCGTGCCCCGGCTCCTGCAGGAACAGGATCCGGCGCAGCCCTTCCGAGACGCTCGCGCGGCCGATCTCGTCGCGATCGGCCTCTTCGACGACGCCGGTGGAGGGCTGGATGTACGTCCGGTAGACGTGGAACGACGCGAGCGCGAGCGGCAGGTTCTCGACCTCGAGCTCCTGGTACAGGCGGCGCAGCTCCGGTTCGAAGATGTTGACCGCGACCTCGAGCTTCGACAGCGCGACGAGATCCTCGAAGCGACGTGTATCACCGGTGAACTCCTCGTAGAGCTCCGTGAACTTCGACTCCGCTTCGCGGTTGACGCACACCGCGAGCGCATCGTTCAGGAACTCATAGCCGGTCGTGCCCTCGACCGGCCAGTCGCGGAGCTCCTCGCCGGGCTCGAGGATCTTCTCGGCCCAGACGTGTTCGACGCCTGTCTCCGCGAGCCGCTCGAAGTACTCAGCCGGGTCGACGAGCCCGTCCGGATGGTCGACGCGGACGCCGTCGACGACGCCTTCGCGCACGAGCTCGATCACCTTCGCGTGCGTCGCCCAGAAGACCTCCCAGTCCTCCTGCTTGACGCCGCCGAGCTCGCCGACGTCGAAAAAACGCCGGTGGAAGCCCGTGCGCAGGTCGACGTCGAAGAACATCTGCCGCAGCGCGAGCTCGCGCCAGAACGGGTTCTCGTCGACGGCCGCCATGTGATTCGGGACGATGTCGAGGATCACGCCGAGTCCCGCGCCGGCGAGCTTGCGGAACTCGTCCTCACCGCCGAGCGCCTCCGAGATGTGGCGCGGGTCGACGACGTCGTAGCCGTGCTGCGAGCCCGCACGCGCCTGCAGCGACGGCGAGAGGTAGAGGTGCGAGATGCCGAGATCGCGCAGGTACGGCACCAGCTCGCGCGCGCGGCGGAACCCGAACTCGGGCGTCAGCTGCAGGCGGTACGTCGCCCGGAAGTCAGGCACGCCGCAGCACGACAATCGAGCGGTTCTCGATCGTGACGTCGGCGCCCGGGACGAGCCGCTCGTAGTCGCAGCGGCCGGTCGACAGCGCGAGCTCCCAGTGCGTGCCGAAGCGCCGAGCCGGCAGCCGGAAGGTGATCTCCTCGAAATGGGCGTTGAAGAGCATGAGGAACGACTCGTCGCGTACCTCGTCGCCGTGCGAGGTCTCCGCCTTCAGCTCCTCGCCGTTGAGAAAGACGCCGATCGCGCGGGCATTCGTGTTGTCCCAGTCGCGCCGGGTCATACGCCGGCCGTCGGGCCGCATCCACCAGACGTCGGGCAGCTGCGCTCCCTTCCCCTCGAAGAATTTCGTGCGTCGGAACACCGGATGCGCGAGGCGGAGGTCGATCAGCTGTCGCGTGAACTCGATCAGGTCGTCGTCGCGCTCCTCCCAGTCGAACCACGAGATCTCGTTGTCCTGGCACCACGCGTTGTTGTTGCCGCCCTGCGACCGGCCCCACTCGTCGCCGCCGAGCAGCATCGGCACGCCCTGCGAGAGCAGCAGCGTCGTCAGGAAGTTGCGCTGCTGCCGCGCCCGCAACGCGACGATCTTCGGATCGTCGGTGGGACCTTCGACGCCGCAGTTCCAGGAACGGTTGTCGTCGGTCCCGTCCCTGTTCCCCTCGCCGTTCGCCGCATTGTGCTTCTGGTTGTACGAGACGAGATCGCGAAGGGTGAAGCCGTCGTGCGCGGTGATGAAGTTGATGGACGCGAACGGCCGCCGGCCGTCGGTCTGGTAGAGGTCGGCCGACCCACCGAAGCGCGAGGCGAAGTCGCGCACGGGCGCCTGGCCGCGCCAGAAGTCGCGCATCGTGTCGCGGTAGATCCCGTTCCACTCGGACCACAGGATCGGGAAGTTGCCCACCTGGTAACCGCCGGGACCGACGTCCCACGGCTCCGCGATCAGCTTCACCTGGGACAGGATCGGGTCCTGGTGGATGATGTCGAAGAACGCCGACAGGCGATCGACCTCGTAGAACTCGCGCGCGAGCGCCGAGGCGAGGTCGAACCGGAACCCGTCGACATGGCAGTCGGTGACGAAGTAGCGCAGCGAATCCATGATCAGCCGCAGCACCGTCGGATGCACCGGGTTGAGCGTGTTGCCGGTGCCGGTGTAGTCCATGTAGTAGCGAGGCGTCTCCGGCACGAGCCGGTAGTAGCTCTCGTTGTCGACGCCGCGGAAACTCAGCATCGGCCCGAGGTGGTTGCCCTCAGCCGTGTGGTT
>JABFWJ010000390.1 GCA_013362295.1 Thermoleophilia bacterium | reverse complement strand
CCCAGACGACCTCGCCGCTCGCGGTGAGCGCGTCGAGGTGCTCGGGCCGGTAGCCCGGCACGCGGCGCGGGAGCAGCTCGGACTCCCACAACGCCACCGGGAGCGCAAGTGCCTGCAGCGGGACGAGTGCCTCGCGCAGCGATGCGCGGCGGTCGACCCCGTGCCAACCGGGTGCGAAGCGCGCGAGCGCTTCCTGCTCCACGGGCTCGACCTCCTTGCGCAGCGCGGCGAGCGACGCGCGCCGCAACCGGCGGAGCACGTCCGGGTCGCACCACTCACGTTCGGAACCGCCGGGGCGGAGCTCGCCGCGCACGAGCTGCTCGTCGGCCTCGAGCGCGGTCAGAATCGGCGAGACGTCGCGGCCGAAGCGCTCGTTCGCCTCGTCGGTCGTGAACGGGCCGCGACCCTTCGCGTAGCGCAGCACGAGCTGCCGCAACGCGTCGGGACCGCCCTCGAGGAAGGCCTCCGGAAGCCCCGACGGCGGCATCACGCCGAGAGCGTCGCGGTAGCGGCCCGCGTCCTCGACCGCGATCAGGCGCTCCTCGCCGGCGATGCGGACGAGCAGGGCCCGGCGCTCGGCGAGCAGCGGCGCGGCGAGCAATGGGTCGTACTCCGCGGCGCGCAGGTCGCCGCGCACGCGCAGCTTGTCGTGCAGGTGGTCGGGCGTCTTCGGATCGCCGCGCAGCTGCCGCTCGACATCCTCGACGGCGTCGTGGTCGAGCAGGTCGCGTAGCTCCTCCTGCCCGAGCAGCTCGCGCAGCAGGTCGCGATCGAGCGACAGCGCCTGCGCGCGCCGCTCCGCCGGCGGCGTGTCGTCCTCGTACATGTAGGTCGCGATGTAGTCGAAGAGGAGCGCGGCCGAGTACGGCGACGCGCTCTGCGTCTCGACCTCGACGAGGTCGAGCTCCCGCGTCTTGAGCCCCTGCAGCAGGCCGCGCAGCGCGGGCAGGTCGAAGACGTCCTGCAGGCACTCCCGGTACGTCTCGAGGATCACCGGGAAGCTGCCGTACTTTCGTGCGACCTGGAGCAGCGATTGCGACTTCAGCCGCTGCTGCCAGAGCGGCGTGCGCTCGCCGGGCCGGCGCCGCGGGATCAGCAGCGAGCGGCCGGCGTTCTCGCGGAAGCGCGCACCGAAGAGCGCGGTGTCGCCGAGCTCGGCGACGACGAGGTCCTCGACCTCGCCCGGGTCGACGATCAGCTCCTCGACCGGCGGCGGTGCGTCCGACTCGGGGAAGTGCAGCGCGATCCCGTCGTCCGACCAGATCGACTGGGCGTCGATGCCGAGCGACGCCTTGAGGCGCGCCGCGATCGCCATCGCCCAGGGCGCGTGCACCCGGCCGCCGAACGGCGAGAGGATGCAGACCCGCCAGTCGCCGATCTCGTCGCGGAACCGCTCGACGACGACCGTGCGATCCGAGGGGATCGCCCCCGTCGCATCGTGCTGGTCGCGCAGGAACGTGAGGAGGTTGCGCGCCGCGCGCGCGTCGAGGTGGTACTCGTCCTGCAACCGCGCGACCGCCTTGTCGTCCTTCAGGGCGGCGAGCTCCCGCGACGTGGCGCCGATCTTCTGGCCCAGCTCGTACGGGCGGCCGACGCCCTCGCCTTTCCAGAACGGGACCGCCCCCGGGACGCCGGGCGCCGGCGAGACGAGGACGCGGTCGCGGGTGATCTCCTCGATGCGCCACGTCGAGGCGCCGAGCAGGAACGTCTGTCCCGCGCGCGCCTCGTAGACCATCTCCTCGTCGAGCTCGCCGACGCGCCCGCCCCCGTCGACGAGAAAGACGCCGAACAGGCCGCGGTCGGGGATCGTCCCCGCATTCGTCACCGCAAGGCGGCGCGCACCGTCGCGCGCACGGATCACGCCGGCCGTGCGGTCCCAGACGATGCGGGGCCGCAGCTCGGCGAACTCGTCGGACGGGTAGCGGCCGGCGAGCATGTCGAGGACGTTCTCGAACTGCGCCCGCGACAAATCGTGGAAGTTGTAGGCGCGCGTTACCAATGCATACAGCTCGTCACTAGCGATTTCGGCGCCGGCCGAAATCGCAACGATCTGCTGTGCCAGCACGTCGAGCGGGTTGCGCGGGATCTTCGTCTCCTCGATCTCGCCGCCGCGCATCGCGCGTGCGACGACCGCGCTCTCGAGCAGGTCGGCGCGGAACTTCGGGAAGATACGGCCCTTCGAGGTCGCACCGAGCTCGTGGCCCGCGCGCCCGATGCGCTGCAGGCCGCGTGCCACCGACTTCGGCGACTCCACCTGGATCACGAGGTCGACGGCGCCCATGTCGATCCCCAGCTCCAGGCTCGACGTCGCGACGAGGCACGGAATGCGGCCGGCTTTCAGATCCTCCTCCACGAGCACGCGCTGCTCGCGTGCCAGCGACCCGTGATGGGCGCGTGCGATCTCTGCCTCGGCCAGCTCGTTCAGGCGCAGTGCGAGCCGCTCGGCCAGACGCCGGTTGTTCACGAACACGATCGTCGAGCGGTGCTCGTTGACGAGCCGGAGGATCTCCGGGTAGATCGACGGCCAGATCGAGTTGGTGCCGCCCTCCGTCGAGGTGAGAAGGGCGCTCCCGTCCGCCTCCGGGGGATTCTCGTACGAGGACGTCGTGCCCAGCTCGCGCATGTCTTCGACCGGGACGACGACCTCGAGGTCGAGCGGCTTCCGCGTTCCCGCGTCGACGATCGTGATCTCGCGGCCGCCGCTGACGAACTTGCCGATCTCCTCGATCGGCCGCTGGGTGGCCGACAATCCGATCCGCTGCATCGGCGCCTCGACCAGCGCCTGCAGGCGCTCCACCGACAACGCGAGGTGCGCACCGCGCTTCGTACCGGCGACCGCGTGCACCTCGTCGACGATCAACGTCTCGACCGACCGCAGCATCTCGCGTGCCTGAGACGTCAGCATCAGGTAGAGCGACTCCGGCGTCGTGATCAGGATGTCGGGCGGCTCCTTCAGGATCTCTCGCCGCTCCCGCTGCGGGGTGTCGCCGGTGCGCACTGCGACGCGCAGCGTCGACTCCAGGCCGGCGAGCGGGCCGCGCAGGTTGCGCTCGATGTCGTAGTTGAGGGCCTTCAGCGGCGAGACATAGAGCACCCGCAGGCCGGTGCCGGGATTCGCGGTCAGCCGGTCGACGGCGTACATGAACGCGGTCAGCGTCTTGCCCGAGCCCGTGGGCGCCTGGATCAGGACGTGCGCGCCCGAGGCGATCGCCGGCCAGCCGAGCGCCTGCGGCGGCGTCGGAGCGTCGAACGTGCGCTCGAACCAGGCCCGCGTCGCGGGCGAGAAGACGGTGAGCGGGTCCACCCCGCCAGGGTACTCCCGCGGATCTACGCCAGGTAATAGGCGAGAAACGCGAGCACGAGGAGAATGCCGACGACCGCCAGCACGACGATCGAGACGCCGCTGAGCACGATCAGCGGGGTGCGGGGGCTCCGGCCCTCGTCGGCCTCGTGGACGAGCTCCTCGACCTTCTCCTCGATCTTCTCCTCGACCTCTTTGAGCGGCTCGGTCATGCAGTTCGGGTACCCGGGCCGCTGCTCGTAGGAAACCCACAGGTCGCCCGGTTACCGTCCCCGCAAATGGAAGAGCCGATCACGCGCCGCCGGTCGCTCGCCCGGCTCGGCGGCCTCCTCGTCGCCGCTGCCGGCGGCAACGCGCTGCTTGCCGGCGGAGCCGCCGGCGGGAACAAGGCCGTCGAGACCCGCGCCGTGCAGTGCGTGCTCACACCCGAGCTCACCGAGGGCCCGTACTACATCGCCGGCGAGCAGCTGAGGCGCGACGTCCGCGACGGCCATCGAGGCACGCCGCTCTCGCTCCGCCTGAGCGTCCTCGATGCGTCGACCTGCCGGCCGATCAAGGGCGCGGCCGTGGACATCTGGCATGCCGACGCGGCCGGCGACTACTCGGGCTTCGGCGGCGGTGGGAGCAGGACGTTTCTGCGCGGGATCCAGAAGACGGACCGCAACGGTCTCGCGGTGTTCACGACGATTTATCCGGGCTGGTACCGAGGCCGCGCGGTGCACATCCACGTGAAGGTGCACGTGGGCGGCAGCGTCGTGCACACGGGACAGCTCTTCTTCCCCGACGCGCTCACGCAGGCGGTCTACAAGTCCGCGCCGTACAGCTCGCGCGGCAACCCCGACACGCCGAATGCGTCCGACTCGATCTTCGTCAACGGCGGCAAGCGCAGCCTGCTCGCACTGAAGAAACAGGGCGCGGGCTACGTCGGCACGATCGCGATGGGCGTGCACAAGTAGGCTTGTGGGCGGCGTGCCGACCGCCCTCCACTTCACGAACGACCCCGCCGCGTGCGAGCTGCTCGCGCAGGATCCGTTCGCGCTGCTCGTCGGCTTCGCGATCGATCAGCAGGTACCGGTGCAGAAGGCCTTCGCAGGGCCGCAGGTGCTGAAGGAGCGCGCAGGCACGCTCGACCCGAGCAAGCTCGCGGCGATGGACCTCGGCCCCGTCTTCGCCGAGAAGCCGGCGATTCACCGCTTCCCCGGCGCGATGGCTGACCGGGTACGAGAGCTCGCGTCCGTGGTGGCCGAGGAGTACGGCGGCGATGCATCCCGCATCTGGTCGGAGGCGAAGGACGGCACCGACCTGCGCAAGCGCATCGCCTCGCTGCCGGGGTTCGGAGAGATGAAGATCAAGTCACTGGGCGCCGTGCTCGCGAAGCACTTCGGCGTGCAGGCGGCCGAGGAGCTCGCGCCCTCGCATCCGACCCTCGGCGACGTCACCTCGGCCGAGGACCTCGAGCGCTACCAGGCCTGGAAGCGGGAGTACAAGAAGGCCGCCAGAGGTGCCTGAGACGCCGGAGGGGTCCGGGCGCGCGCAGACGACGTGAACACCGCGGGTCGAGGCGCGCGCTCTCCTAACGCGGGTCGGGGCGGTCGACGTTCCAGTGGCGTGAGACGCCGGCGATCCAGCGCTCGTCACGCGGCGTCACCGCAAAGCGCGTGATCGACCGCTGGCCGAGCTCGTGGTCGCCGTAGAGCACGTCGACGGCGAACCGTCTCGGCGCTTCGATCGCTGCGCGCGCCGAGATGAACGCCGGGTCGTCGGGCTGGCGGAAGGCGCCCTGCCAGAAGCCGATCTCGCCCGGCGCGATGTAGAGGTCGCGCGTCAGGCGGCGGAAGTCCTCGAGCGGTGCGTGGTCGTTGTCGCCGGGCTCGATCTCCGGACGCAGGTGCCAGCCGTGCAGGACGGCGATCCCGCTGCCGACGTTGCGCACGGCGATCGCGAGATACACGACCCGGTCGGATGCCTCCGCGACGGCGCCGCCGCCCGGCACGAGGAACCATTTGTCGTCGAAGAAGCCCACCTTCTGCGGCTGGTCGTCGAGACGCGACGGCGCGAGTAGCGGCCGCAGGCCGGCAAGCAGCGAGCGCTCCGCAGCGCGCGCCGCGCGGTTCGCCGAGCGGACCGAGAGAAAGGTCGCGCTCGCCAGCACGAGCGTCGCGGCCGCCGTCACGATCGACGAGACCGCGACCCAGTCGACCGCGATCACCGCAGCGCTTTCAGCGCGCTGCCGAGCGACTGCTTCCCGTGCAGCACCGGCTCGAAGAGATCGCCGTGCTTCGCCACGCGGTCGAGGGCGACCTGCATCGAGAAGTCGCGCGGTGTGATGTCCTCGGTGAGCTCGTCCCAGCGCAGCGGCGTGGAGACGGGCGCGCCGGGCTTCGGGCGCACGGAATACGCCGAAGCGATCGTCTTTCCCCAGCCGTTCTGGCGGTGGTCGACGAGGACCCCGGATCGCTTCTTCTTCAGCCATTCGGTCGTCACCTCGCCCGGGTGCTCCGACTCGAGCTTCCGCGAGAGGCGCTCGGCGAACTCGTAGGTGTCCTCGTAGGTCGAGCGCCGCGCAATCGGGACGAGGATGTGAATGCCGTCCGCGCCGCTCGTCTTCACGTAGGACCCGAGGTCCAGCTCGGCCAGCGCGTCATGCAGGTAGTGCGCGACGCGCACACACTGCGCGAAGGCGTCCGGCTCCTCGGGCGGATCGAGATCGAAGAGCACCCAGTCCGGCCGGTCGGGCCGGTCGACGCGCGAGTACCACGCATTCATGTCGATGCAGTGCATCTGCACCATCCAGAGCAGCGCCTCGCGCGAGTTGACGAGCGGGAAGTCGACGAGGCGCGACTCGCCCTTGCCGCCGCGCGGCCACGTGCGGAACTCCGCCGTCGGGATCGAGTCCGGCATGCCCTTCGGCGCCTGCTTCGGGACGAACGACGGGCCGCGCAGACCCTCCCGCCAGCGCGTCATCGTGAACGGCCGGTTCTTGAGATGCGGGACGAGCACGCCCGCGACCGCGTCGTAGTAGTCGAAGAGGTTGCGCTTGGTGACGCCGTCCTCCGGGAAGAGGACGCGGTCCGCCGACGACAGCTTGACCGCCGGGCTCACCGCTGCTCGAGCCTCTTGGCGGTGAACACCTGCGCGACCAGCTCCAGCCGGTAGCAGCCCTCGGGGAGCAGGGTCAGGAGCTCGCTGCGCAGCTCCTCGCGCTCCGCCGGCGGCAGCTGCGCGATCGAGCTGATCGAGACGTAGTAGGCGGCGACGCCCTCCCGGTCCGTCTCCCACGAATGGGGCAGCGACCGCTGCTGCAGCGGTCCGAACGGGGCGGCCTCGAGACCGAGCTTCCATAAACCGCTCTCCACCTTCGGGCCGCCCGGCGGCGGCACGCGCGCAGCACGTGTCTCGATCGCGGCACGCGCCTCGTGCGGCAGCTCCCACGGCGTCCGCCATTCGTTGAAGGCGACGACGAGCACACCGTGCGGACGGAGCACGCGGGCGATCTCGAACGTCGCCGCCCCGCTGTCGAACCAGTGGAAGGCCTCGGCGACGAACACCGCGTCGACCGAGCCGTCGTCCAGCGGAATCCGCTCGGCGCTGCCGGCGAGCACGTCAACGCCGGGAACGTTGCGGGCGAGGACCGCACGCATGCCCGCGAGCGGCTCGACGGCGCAGACGACCGGGTAGCGCGCGACGAGCAGCGCCGTCAGCTTGCCCGTGCCGGCGCCGAGATCGAGGACCGCGTCGCCGTCGATGCCGTCGAGCAGCCCGGACGGCCAACCCGCGCGCCCGCGGTCGTAGTCCTCCGCGACGGGGTCGAACGTCAGGCCCTGCGGGTCGCTCATTGCAGCCGCGCCCAGTACAGATCGGTCGTGACGCTGACGACGTAGTCCCCGGTCACGAGCTCGTGCAGCCGCTGCGCGACGCCGGCGCGCTCCTCGTCGAGCAGTGCCGCCGGCGAGCTCGAGCTCAAGCAGAGCTCGGCGAGGCGGCGTCCGTCGTAGGGAATGTCGACGACGAACTGCGCGTGCCCGAGCGGGCCGAGCGACCGCTCGAGGACCTCGCGCCAGTCTCGGCTCTCGCGCCGGTCGACGTGGAAGCGGGCAAACAGGCCGTCGAGGATCGCGCGCGCTGGCGGCGGCAGCGGCGGCTGCTCCTTCTCCCACCAGTCGTTCCAGAGCAGCGCAAGGCCGCCGCCGGGACGCGCGACGCGCGTGATCTCCGCGAGGGCCGCGCTCGTGTCGAACCAGTGAAACGCGTCGCCGGCGAAGACGGCGTCCACCTCGCCGTCTCCGAGCGGGATCTGCTCGGCCGTGCCCGCGCGCGCGTCGCCCGCGATCCGGCGGCGCATCTCGTCGTCGGGCTCGACCGCGATCACGCGTGCGAACCGCTGTGCGAGCAGTCGCGTCAGCTTGCCCGTTCCCGCCCCGAGCTCGAGCACGGTTGCGTCGGTGCGAAGCCCGAGCTCGGCCGCCGCGCGCTCGACCGCCTCGCGCGGGTACTCGGGCCGTGCGCGCTCGTATTCCTCGGCCACGCGACCGAACGTGCGACCGACGCGGGTCTCAGCCGACACCGGTCAGCAGGAAGGCCCGGTTCTCCTTCAGCATCTCGCGGGCGATCACCAGCCGCTGGATCTGGTTCGTGCCCTCGTAGATCTGTGTGATCTTCGCATCGCGCATCATCCGCTCGACCGGATACTCCTGGATGTACCCGTATCCGCCCAGCACCTGCACGGCGTCGGTGGTGACCTCCATCGCGACGTCGGTGCAGTAGAGCTTTGCCATCGCAGACAGCTTCGTCAGCTCAGGGCCGGTGTCCTCGTCGTCGATCATCTGGCCGACCTTGTAGAGCAGCCCGCGTGCGGCCTCGCACTTCGTCTCCATGTCCGCGAGCATCCCCGCGATCAGTTGGTGCTGCGCGATCGGCTTGCCCATCGTCTCGCGCGAGCGGGCGTATTCGAGTGCGTAGTCCGTCGCGCCCTGGGCCAGCCCGAGCCCCTGCGCGCCGATCCCCGGCCGCGAGCGGTCGAGGATCCGCATCGCGAGCTTGAACCCCTCGCCCTCCGAGCCGAGCAGGTTCGCCGCCGGGATCCGCGCGTCGTTGAAGAAGATCTCGCCGGTCGTCGAGCCCTTGATCCCCATCTTGGGCTCGATCCGGCCCACCTCGAAGCCTGCCGTGTCCGCCTCCACGACGAACGCCGAGATCCCTCCATGGCCCTGCTCGGGGTCGGTCTTCGCGAACACGACGTACACGTGCGCGACGCCGGCGTTCGTGATGAACCGCTTCCCGCCGTTCAGCACGTAGTCGTCGCCGTCGCGGCGCGCGCTCGTGCGCATCGCGGCACTGTCCGAGCCGGAGCCGGGCTCCGTGAGTGCGTAGGCCGCAAGCCATTCGCCGCTCGCGAGCCGCGGCAGGAAGCGCTGCTTCTGCTCGTCGCTGGCGGCGAGCTTGATCCCGAGCGATCCGAGCTCCTGCACGGCGATGATCAGGCCGCTCGTCGCGCACACCTTCGAGAGCTCCTCGATCGTCACGAGCGTCATCAGCGAGCTCTCGCCGATCCCGCCGTACTGCTCGTCGTACATGATCCCGAACAGGTCGTTCTCGCGGTACGTCTCGACGACGTCCCACGGAAACTCGGCGCTCTTGTCGATCTCGGCGGCCCGCGGCGCGATTTTTTCGCGCGCGATCGTGCGCACCAGCTCGCGGATCTCGCGCTGCTCTTCGGTCAGCGGGTCGAGAGCGCTCATCGCGGCGAAGTCTAGAGCGGCCGGCCGCGGCGGTCGTGGAAGACCGCTTCCACGTTGTGCCCATCGGGGTCGAGCACGAAGGCGCCGTGGTAGCCCGGGTGGTACTCGGGCCGCTCGCCGGGCGAGCCGTTGTCCCGGTAGCCGGCGGATGTGAGCGCGCGATGGAACTGCTCGACGGTCGCGACGTCGCGCGCGCCGAACGCGAGGTGGACGTTCTCGGTCTGTGGCGCGTCGTCGTCGACGAACGAGAAGGAGCCCGTCCGGTCGGCGAAGCGGAACTGCGCGAAACCGGCGCGGCTGTGCGCGAGCTCGATCCCGACGATCGCCGCGGCCACGTCGTAGAACGCCGTCTGCGCCGCGACGTCACTCGAGCGGAGCCACAAGTGGTCGATCCCCGCGCCACCGGTCGTATCGTGGTGCACGGCTTCGACGCTGTTGCCGTCGGGGTCGCGCACGAACGCGCCGTAATAGCTCTCGCTGTACTGCGGGCGCGGGCCGGGCTCGCCGTCGCTTTCATAGCCGGCATCGAGGAGCTTGCGCCACCAGGCATCGACGGCATCGCGACTGGTTGCCCCGAAGCCGACGTGCAGGTTGCGCGTGACGGGCCTCTCGGCCGACGCCGCCGAGATGCCGAAGTCGTCCCATTCCGTGAAGTGCGGGCCGTCGTTGGTGGGCGCGTCGAGCGCGAGCTCATAGAAGCGCCGGGCCGCTTCGAGGTCGCTGACACGGATCGTCACGTGGTCGAACACGCGTAGATTCTCGCGGATCGTGATCCTCGAGAACGGCCTGATCCGCACGCTCGACCCGCAGGTGCCGACGCAACGCGCGCTGGCAATCGCGGGCGGGATGATTGCCGGCGGCGTCGGCGTACACGAGACGGCGCTCGCCTCGCCGGAAGTCGTGAATCTCGGCGGCCGCGTCGTGCTTCCCGGCTTCTCGGACGCGCACGTGCACTTTCCGACCTGGGCGATCGCGCAGAACGAAATCGACCTCGACGGTTGCGCGTCGCTCGACGAGGTGCTCGCCCGGCTCTGGGGCGCCCCGGAGCCCGCGGCCGGACGCTGGCTGCGCGGGTACGGCTGGCGCAGTGCCGACTGGCGGCCGCAGCGCGAGCCGACGCGCCACGATCTCGACGCGTTCACGGGCGCCAGGCCGGCCGCGCTGATCGCGAAGGACTACCACTCGCTCTGGCTCAACTCGGCCGCGCTCGAGCTCGCCGGCGGCGATCTCGAGGTCCACGGCGGCGTGGTGGAGCGCGACGAGCACGGCGAGCCGACGGGCGTGCTGCGCGAGGAGTCCGCCTGGCAGTTCAAGGAGCGCTACATGGTGTGGCCGGACGACGAGTACCTCGAGGCGATGCGGGCCGGCGTGCGGCTTGCGAATGCACGCGGGGTGACCGCGGTGCACGACAAGGACGGATGGCTCGGCGCGCTGCGCCTCTGGCAGCAACTCGAGGAGCGCGGCCACCTGACGCTCCGCGTCTGGCAGTCGATCCCGCACGAGAAGCTGGACGACGCCGTCTCGGTCGGCCTGCGCTCGGGGCTCGGCGGGCCGCTGCTGCGTCTCGGCTACCTGAAGGTCTTCATGGACGGCACGCTCGGCTCGCAGACGGCGTGGCTGCTCGACGGCAGCGGCGTGCAGATCACGAGCGGCGAGGAGCTCGCGGAGATCGTGCGCCGCGGCGCGGCGGCCGGCTTTCCCGTCGCGGTGCACGCGATCGGCGACCGCGCCAACCGCGAGGCGCTGGACGCGTTCGAACAGACGCGCAACGTGTGGCGTCCGCTCGGCCTACGGCCGCGGATCGAGCATTGCCAGCTGCTCGCGCCCGAGGACCTCCCCCGCTTCGCCGAGCTCGGCGTCGCGTGCTCGGTGCAGTTCTCGCACGCGCCCTCGGATCGCGACATGGCCGACCGCTTCTGGGCCGGCAAGACGGACGGCGCGTACGCGTTTCGCTCGCTGTTCGCCACGGGCGCCGTCGTCGCGAACGGGAGCGACGCGCCGATCGAGGAGCTGGACCCTTTGGCGGGGGTACGAGCGGGAGTTCGCCGTACGATCGACGAGCGTCCGGCGTGGCACGAAGAGCAGACGCTGACGATCGACCAGGCGTTCCACGCGACGTGCGTCGCGCCTGCCTGGCTCGCGCGCGAGGAACGCTCGCGGGGCACGCTCCTCCCCGGCCGCGCCGCCGACCTCGTCGTCCTCGACCGCGACCCGTGGGAGGACCTCGACGCAGAGGTCGTCGCCACGATGGTCGCAGGTCGCTGGGTGCACAACCCGCCGCCCTGGTGAAGCAAAAGCTCGAATCTGGTTCGGCTGCGCCGAATCAGATTCGGAGTGCGACTGAACCTGATTTCGCGAAGCGAAACCAGATTCGAGCCGTTCGGTTTTGCGAACGTCTTACCTGGCCTGAATCGTCCGCTGCCGGGACCTGGGGATCGTTAGTTCGTCAACTTCCGCATCTCCAGGAGGCACGATCCATGAGACACCGTCTACTCCTCACCGTGGCACTCGCCGCGCTCGCCTGCACGGTTGTCGCGGCGGCGGCGCTCGGCGGCGGCAGAGGCCGGCTGTACCAGTTCCGCGGCGACGTGACGTCTGCGAGCTCGACCGCGGTCGCCGTCACGATCGAGGGCGGCAACCACGCCGCATTGAAGACACTGATCGGACAGAGCCAGAACGAGACGTTCACGATCGGCCCCAACAGCGAGATCCTCGTCTGGTCGAAGGGCGTCCCGCACGTCGGCTCGGCCGCCGAGCTGAAGCCGGGCGACAACGTCACCGTCAACGTGCGTGCTCCAGGCGGCGCGACGCTCGCGCAGCTGCTGGCCACGCCCGTGGCCGTCGTCGGCGACCACGGCGCGAACCAGGGTCATGCGGCGCGGCCGCTCTTTCTCTTCGTCGGCACGGTCGCCGGCGGCCAGTCGGGCGGTCACATCGCGCTGCACGTGACGAGCGGCAACTGGCGCGGGCTGAAGGCGATGCTCGGTCAGCCGGTCGACCAGACGTTCTCCTACGACGACGGCACGATCTTCCTGCTCTGGCAGGGACGGGTGCCGACGGTGATCGACCCGTCGCAGTTGAAGTCGGGCGACCGCATCTCCGTGCGCGTCCGGGCACCGCGCGACGCCGCGCTCGCGCAGGTGGAGGCCACGCCCGCATCCCACGTCGGCGACCACGAGCCCGGCCAGCTCGAGACGAAGGCCGCCTAACGGAAGAAGTGCCGCCGCGGCCGGATCGGGCGCGGCCGCGGCGGCACAGGCTCGCGGTCGACGATCGCGCGCGGGACCTCCAGCGTCAGCCAGCGCGCGAGCGCGCGATCACCGACCGCGTCTGCGGCGCTCCGCAGCCCGATTGCGCGCACCGATGGTCGATGCGCGTCGCTCGCCACGAGATGCGCGAGACCCTGTCGCAGGAGCGTCGCGGCACACGTCTGCGTCCGGCGCCCGAGACGGCCGTCGACCGATGCGGAGGTGAGCTGCACGAGCGTGCCGCCGGCGACGAGCGGAACGAGCAGGTCGGGCCGCTGTTGCACCTCGGCGTTGCGCTCCGGATGCGCGAGCACGGGGACGATGCCGCTCGTGCGCAGACGGAAGAGCTGCTCCGGCAGCTCGACCGGCCAGCCGCGGTACGGCGTCTCGACGAGCAGGTAGCCGGGATTGCCGGCGAGCGCGAAGCGCGCCAACTCCTCGGGCGGCCGGTCGAGCTCGACGACGTCGAGCTCGCCGCCGCCGACAAGCCGCAGCAGGTCACCCACCGCCTCGCGCAGCGCCGCGAGCGCTGTCTCCATCTGCTCCGGTGCCGTCGGATAGTCCCGGCGGACGTGGGGGGTCCCCGCGAGCACCTCGATCCCGTCCTCCGCGGCCGCACGGCACATCGCGACCGCCTCCTCCAGATCAGCGGCGCCGTCGTCGAGCCCCGGCAGGACGTGGCTGTGGAGGTCGATCACAGATCGCGGTACGCGAGGAACAGCTCGCGTGCCGCGGCCGTGCCGAGCGGGACGTACTCGGCGATCAGGCGCTCGTTCGGCGAGTGGATGTTGCCGTCCGGGAGGCCGAAGCCCGTGATCACGGTGGGGACGCCCTTGTCGGCGAGCGCCGGGACGATCGGCAGCGTGCCGCCGCTGCGCACGAGCACGGGGCGCACGCCGAGGACTTGCTCGAACGCGTCCAGGCCCAGCTGGACCGCCTTCGAGCCCGGCGGGACGAGCCCGGGCGGCGACGACGACCAGAGCTCGACCTCCATCTCTGCGCCCGCCGGCGCCGACTCGCGCAACAGCCGCTCGACGACCGGGGCGACCTCTTCGACGCGCTGGCCGGGCGCCAGGCGCATCGAGACGTTCGCGACCGCCTCGACCGGCAGCACGGTCTTCTGCAGCAGCGGCGACCCGGTGGCGATCCCGTTCACGTCGATGGCGGGCTCGGCGAACGTCCGCAGGTAGAAGTCCTCCGCTGCACGGTCGTCTTTCGGGCGGGCCCCCTGGTCGGCGAGCTCGTCCGCGCCCGTCGGCAGCTGCCGCCACCCCTCGAGCTCCTCCTCGGTCGGCAGCGCCCGCCCGACTCGCAGCTCGTCCGCAAGCGTCCCGTCGTGCGCGACAAGGCCGTCGAGCGCCTTCATCAGCGCGTGTGCGGCGTTCAGGGCGGCACCGCCGTACATGCCGGAGTGGAGGTCGCGCGTGCCGGTGCGCAGCGTGACGTGGAAGTACGCGATCCCACGCATCGCGACGTTGAACGCCGGCAGATCGCGGCGGATCATGCCGCTGTCGAAGATGACCGCGGCGTCCGCGCCGCGTTCGTCCCGTTCGAGGTAGTCGACGATCGAGTGGCCGCCGGTCTCCTCCTCGCCGTCACAGCAGAAGCGGACGTTGACCGGCAGCTCGCCGCGCTGCGCGAGGTCGCGCGCGGCCGCGAGCAGCATGTACAGCTGACCCTTGTCGTCGACGCTGCCGCGCGCGTACAGGTAGTCGCCGCGCACCTCGGGCTCGAAGGGGTCGCTCTCCCACAGCTCGAGCGGGTCGGCCGGCTGCACGTCGAAGTGGCCGTAGCAGAGCACCGTCGGCGCGTGGTCCGGGTCGATCGATGCGCGAATCTCGCCGATCGCGAGCGGGTGGCCCTCCCAGTCGACGAGTTCGCACTCGCCGCCCGCTTCGCGCACGCGCGCACACACCCACTCCCCCGCGCGCCTCACGTCGGCGGCGTGCGCGGGGTCGGCGCTGATCGAGGGGATGCGGAGGAACTCCGCGAGCTCGTCGAACCACTCCACGAGGCGTGAGCCTAGCTGGGCGGCGAAACGCGCGAAGGAACCTGAACCTGGTCCGCGGGGTTTGCGAACCAGGTTCGGAGATTCGGGAGGACTACCAGCTAAGCAACGTCGCGCAGCTTCTGCGAGTCGGCGAGAGCGCGCAGCTTCTTCAGGCCTTGGTTCTCGATCTGCCTGATGCGCTCGCGCGTCACCTGGAACGCACGGCCGACCTCGTCGAGCGTGCGCGGCTGCTCGCCGTTCAGGCCGTAGCGCAGCTCGAGCACACGGCGCTCGCGATAGCTGAGCATGCCCAGGCACTTCGCGAGAGCCTCCACGCGGAAGGCGGTGTCGGCGGCCTCGTCGGGGAGCGGCGTGTGCTCGTCCTCGATGAACTGGCCGAACTCCGACTCCTCCTCGTCGCCCACCGGCTTCTCGAGCGAAACCGGGGTCTGGGAGGTGCGGCGAATCGACTCGACCTCGTCGACGCTCATGTCGAGCTCGAGCGCGATCTCCTCGTTCGACGGCTCGCGCCCGCGCTCCGCGCGCAGCTTGCGCTCGGTGCGCATGATCTTGTTCAGCTTCTCGACGACGTGGACGGGCATCCGGATCGTCCGTGCCTTGTCGGCGAGCGCACGGGCGACCGCCTGACGGATCCACCACGTCGCATACGTCGAGAACTTGTAGCCCTTGCGCCAGTCGAACTTCTCGGCTGCCCGCACGAGCCCGATCGTCCCTTCCTGGATCAGATCGAGGAACGGCAGACCCTGGTTCCGGTAGCGCTTCGCGATCGACACCACGAGGCGGAGGTT
>JABFWJ010000349.1 GCA_013362295.1 Thermoleophilia bacterium | reverse complement strand
GGCTGCCGCTCGGCGCGTCGCTGATCCCGCTCGCACTCGGCGTCGGTCTCTACCTGCTTACGCACCTGCCGACGATGCTCTTCTTCTCGCTGCTCTCGCCGGTGATGGCGGTGACGACGTACGCGGAAGATCGCCGCAGCGGGCGCAAGGGGTTCCAGACGCACGCGCGCGCCTATCGGCGGTCGCTCGCGGCATTGCGGGACGAGCTCGAGGCCGAGCGCGCGTCGGAGCTCGCGCTGCGCCGCGGCGCCGCGCCGTCAGCGGCCGAGCTGATCGCACGTGCGCACCGTCAGGATCCCGCGCTCTGGGAGCGACGGCCCGGCGACGACGACTTCCTCGAGCTACGCCTCGGGACCGCCGACCTCCCGTCGCTGCTCACGGTGGAGGTCGACGCGGGCGGGAGCAGCGCGCTGCGAAGCGACGCGGAGGAGCTCGTCGCGTGGTACGCGACCGCCCCCGCGGTACCCGTGACGGTGCGGGCCGCCGATGCGGGGACGGTCGGGATCGCCGGACCGCGGAATCGCGTCGAGAGCCTGACGCGCTCGCTGGTCGCGCAGGCCGCCGCCCTTCATTCGCCCGCCGAGCTCGTGATCGCCGCAGCACTCGGCCCGGGGAGCGACTGGGGTTGGCTCAAATGGCTGCCGCACACCGACGCGGCGAACGGGCAACCGGCGCCGCGCATCGGCTTAGGTCCCGTCGGCTCCCGCCGGGTGATCGAGGAGGTGGGGCGCATCGCCGCAGCTCGGCGCGCCGAGGACGCGGCAAGCCTCGGCGCCGCGCAGCAGCGCCTGCCGCACATCTTGCTGGTCGTCGACGAGACGGTTGCACCGGAACGCGCACTCGCGACGCAGGTGCTCGCCGCCCGCGACGCGGGCGTGACCGTGCTCTGGCTCGCGCGGCAGCGTCGCGACCTGCCGGGAGAGTCGACGATCGTCGTGCAGCTCGAGGAAGGCTCGGCCCGCCTCGAGCTGACCGATGCCCGGAACGCCGCGGTGCAGGCGGAGGTCAGCGCGGACGGCCTCTCCGTCGCGTACGCGCTCGAGCTCGCGCTCGCGCTCGCGCCGAACCGGGACGCCGGCGGGGGCGATGCGCGGAGCATCCCGCAGCGAGTCGCGCTGCTGGACCTGCTCGAGGTGGAGGAGCCCGACGCCGCCTGGGTCATGGGCCGCTGGGCGTCGACGGCAGGGCTCGGCGCGACGATCGCAGCAGGTGCGGGCGAGGCGTTCGGCGTCGACCTGCGAGCCGATGGACCGCACGGCCTCGTCGCCGGCACGACCGGCGCCGGCAAGAGCGAGCTCCTCCAGTCGCTTCTCGCCTCCCTCGCCGTGTCGCATCCTCCGAACCGGCTCGCCTTCCTGCTCGTCGACTACAAGGGCGGCACGGCGTTCAAGGACTGCCTGCGCTTCCCGCACACCGTCGGCCTTGTCACCGACCTCGACGCGCACCTCACCCGGCGCGCGCTGGCGTCGCTCAACGCCGAACTGCAGCGCCGCGAGCGGATCCTCCGCGACGCGGATGCCAAGGACCTCGCCGATCTCGAACGCCGCGATCCCGACCGCGCGCCTCCCAGCCTGCTGATCGTGATCGACGAGTTCGCCACGCTGGCGAGAGAGG
Source organism: Thermoleophilia bacterium (assembly GCA_013362295.1). GTDB lineage: Bacteria > Actinomycetota > Thermoleophilia > Gaiellales > Gaiellaceae > PALSA-600. The sequence continues at coordinate 2,667 of JABFWJ010000349.1, read as the reverse complement.
TGCCCGACTTCGTCGACGGCATCGTCGACGTCGCGCAGCGCGGGCGCAGCCTCGGCGTGCACCTGCTGCTCGCGACCCAACGGCCGGGCGGAACCGTCAGCGAGAACATCCGCGCGAACACGAACCTGCGAATCGCGCTGCGCGTGAACGAAGGCGCGGAGAGCAGCGACGTCATCGGCACCGCGGACGCTGCGCGCATCCCGCGCGACCGGCCGGGGCGTGCCTTCGCGCGCACCGGGCACGGCGAGCTGACGGAGATCCAGACGGCTTACGTGGGCGGCACGACGGTGCATGCGACGGCCCGGGAGCCGGTCGTCGTCGCGCCCTTCCGGGTCGACGGCGCCGAACCGAGCACGACTCGCTCCGCACGCTCCGGCGACTCCGACCTGTTCCGGCTCGTCGCGGCTGCGCGCGCGGCCGCGTCGCAACTCGGTCTCGAACGTCCCGCTTCGCCGTGGCTCGAGCCGCTGCCGGCGACGCTGCCGCTCGACGGCGTCCCACGTGGAGACGGGCCTTCGGTCGTGCTCGGAACGATCGACGAGCCGCAGCGCCAGCTCCAGCGCCCGCTGGCGATCGACCTCGAACGGGACGGCAGCCTGCTCGTGTACGGCGCGAGCGGCGCCGGGAAGACGACGCTCCTGCGCACGCTCGCGGCGGCGCTCGCGACCGATGCATCGCCGGACGAGCTGCACCTGTACGGGCTCGATTTCGCGACGCGCGGCCTCGCACCGCTCGAGTCGCTTCCGCATGTCGGCGCGATCATCGGCGGCGGCGATCAGGAACGGGTCGAGCGCCTCTTCAGCCTGCTGCGCTCGACGATCGAGCGGCGCAAGCTGCAGTTCGCGAGCGCCGGCGTGTTCGCCCTCTCCGACTATCGCGCCGAGCAGCTCGCGCGCATCGTCGTTCTCCTCGACGGCTACGCCGGCTTCGCCTCGGCGTTCGAGCGCGTTAACCTCGGAGAGCTCGTCGACCTGCTGCCCCGTCTCGTCGCCGACGGCCGGCCGCTCGGCGTGCACTTCGCGATCACTGCCGACCGGCGCGGCGCGGTCCCGAACTCGCTCGCGGGGATCATTCCGGCGCGACTCGTCCTGCGAATGGCGGACGAGGACGAGTTCGCGGCGCTCGGAATCGAGCCCCGGGCGGTGCGGGGGGCTCATCTCCCGCCGGGGCGCGGGTTCCTACCGGGCGGGATCGAGTTCCAGGCCGCGCAGCTCGCCGGAGACCCGGCGTCGTTCGCGACGCTCGGGGACTCGCTGCGCGGGCGGCACGGCGCGGGCCGCGCACCGGCGATCGAGCCGCTGCCGACGAGCGTCACCTCAGCCGTCCTGCCCGCCGCCGCGCCGTGGCAGGCGACGGCCGGGATCGCCGACGCCGACCTCGAGCCGGTGCGCATCGACCTCTCCGACCGCCACTTCCTCGTCGTCGGCCCCTACCGGAGCGGCCGCTCGACGGCGCTCCACACGATCGTCGACTCGCTGAACAAATCGACGCCGGGGCTCGAGCTCTACCTCTTCGCACCGCGCCGCTCGCCGCTCGTCGAGCTCGCCGGGTGGAAGCAGGTCTTCTCCGGCGAAGCATGTGACGATGCGGCCCTCGAGCTGGCCAACACGCTCACGGGCGGATGCCCGGCGGTGATCGTCGTCGACGACGGCGAGGAACTTGCGGACTCGCTCGGCGCGACCGGTCTCGAGACGCTGGTGCGGCGGGGGCGCGACACGGCGCTGCGCGTCGTCGCCGCGGCCGAGCGACAGGCCGCACAGCGCGCCTTCTCGGGGTGGCTGCGCGAGCTGCGCAAGGAAGAGCACGGTCTGTTGCTCGATCCCGACCCGGACGTCGACGGCGACATCCTCGGCACGCGCCTGCCGCGCCGCTCGAACCCGGTCTTCCCGCCGGGCCGCGGGTACCTCGTCGAGCGCGGCGTGGTCCAGCTCGTCCAGATCGCTCTCTAGCCTCTAGTCGCAGTTCGCGCTACCGGAGTTGCGCACCTGCAGTTTCGCGTCGTGGGCGCGCCGGCCGACGGTGCCCTGGAGCCCGTTCACCCAGATGAGCGTGTCGTAGGACACGGTCGGATTGCTCATCAGGCGGTCGAACGTGCGCAGCTTCCCGGACGCGTCGAGGTAGCGCGAGCGCTTGACGCCCTTGAAGTGCGTCGCGAGCTGGTCGGCTGTTCCCAGGTTCCCCGAGTTGAATGCGTCGCGCACCACGTTGAACGCTGCGCGGTTCTCGGCGTTCACTTCGCAGTCGGACAGCCCGCTCGCCTTGTGCGCGCCGCATCCCGGCGCGAGCAGCGCGACCGCTGCGAGCGCGCTAGCGCACGAGATCGATGCTGTGATCCGAGAACGCACGGGTGACCTCCGACATTGCATTGCGCGAGACCTGCTCGACCTGTGAATTGCCGTTCAGCCATTCTTCGTAGTGCCAACGCGCTTCTCCTTGCGCGTCGCTGTACGAGATCAGCTGGTTGCCGTTCACGATGGCCGCAGGTGGATGTGAGTCCTGGAGGTAACCGTGTTGGTAGTACCCGGCCGCAACCGACGCGTGCAGCGAGTTCGAGACGAGCGCCCGCGCGTCGGCGTTGTCGTTGATCAGGTCGACAGAGCTCGGCCCCGGGACGGCATTGTCGACCGCTGCGTCGACACCCGTGTGCACGACGGCCGACGCGATCGG
>JABFWJ010000199.1 GCA_013362295.1 Thermoleophilia bacterium | reverse complement strand
CGCAGCCACGTCTCCGAGTCGCAGTGGGATCGCCTTCGTAAGCCCGTGTATGAGCGCGCCCAGTCCCGATGCGAAATCTGCGGCGGTCGTGGGCCGGCGCACCCCGTGGAGTGCCACGAGGTGTGGGAGTACGACGATGAGGCGAGGGTTCAGCGGCTCGCCGGCCTCATCGCGCTCTGCCCCGCATGCCACGGGGTGAAGCACATCGGCCGCTCGTCGATCAAGGGGAAGGGCGACGACGCGATCGAGCAGCTAATGCGAGTCAACGGCTGGACCGCCTCTCGAGCCGAGGACTACGTGGACCTGGTGCTCGACATCTGGAAGCTGCGGAGCCAGGTGCCGTGGCGGCTCGATCTGAGCTGGCTCGCCGAGCGTGGCGTCGCTCCGCCGCGGGTGGCCGAGGGGATGAACGGCCCAGAGTAGCCGGATGCGTGTCCGAATGTTCGCGATCGGCACCGCCCCGAAGTAGCGGCTGTCGAAGCTGAAAGGGGAGTACTGGGAAACCACCCAGAGCTCGCCTGGGCGGACCACGTAGCGGCCGGTGGGAAGGCCAGGCAATGGGCGCCCGCGGTGGTCCGAGCCGAGCGCTCGGGTATTCGCCGCCAGTCGGCCGTTGAGGAGCAACCCCGCTTCCGCCACAGCGACCGTGTCGCCGGGGAGCGCGAACACGGGCTTTCCGACGGGCATCGCCTGCTCTGGGCACGCAGCGCCACGCGGGACGTAGCCGCGGTCCCGCGCCCACTTTGCTGTCGCGTTAGGCAGACACACGAGCACCAATGACCCGTGCTCAGGAGCGCCATGGGCCACCACGTAGAAGCCCACGGGCAGACTACCGGTCAGATTGAGACGAAGCCCCACGAGCCAGCACCAGCCTAGTAACGCGAGCGGCCCCGCGAGCAGCGCTGCGATGCGCAGATTGCGCGGCCGGACTCGCGCGTGCGATTCGCCGCGTGTCCCCTCAACTCGCCGCTTTGGCCACAGCTTCATATAGAGGATTCGGATCTGCACGGCCGGCGAATTCAGCGTCACGAAGGTAGTTGAGTCGCTCGACGAGCAGCGGCGCACTGCCCTTCACGAAGAGAAGCTGCGTCTCGCTAGCGAGCCGCCGCACCTCGTCGGGGAAGAGCAATCGCCGCCCCTTCTCCGAGGTCGAGAGTGCCGCTCCGAGCTGCCGGTTAGGATGCGCACCACGACTCACCCCACTCGACTCGTTCTCGCTCTCAACGTGGATCGTTGTCTCACCGGTCATCTTCGACAGGTACTCGGCGGTGTCCCAGTCGTTCGTGCCGAAGGCCTGAAGCACCGCGACGTTCGACAGGAAAGTCGGCCAACCTTCGCCGTACGCGCTGCGCAGTTGCGACAGGTCCTGGATCACGAGCCAGAACGCGACCCCGAATCCGCCCGCGAGCCCGATGTCGCGTTGCACCGGGTGCATGCGTCCGAGATGCGCGAATTCGTCGAGCAGGAAAAGCACACGCTCCTTCGGCTGTCCGCGGGTGCGCGCGATTGCGAGCAGCGCGCAGGCGATCATGAGACGCAGCCAGCGCGCGTAGGCGTCCAGCCGGTCCGTCGGTAGAATGAGGTAGACCGTCACTGGTTCCTGCTTAAGGATCGACAGGTCCACGTTCGACGCGCCGAGCACGCGGGTCATACGCGGGCTGTCGAGAAAGTGCGTGTGTCTCTGCGCGGTCGAGATCACGCCTGAGCGCTCCTTCTCCGCCTTCTGCAGCACCCGAGCGGCAGCGCGTGCGACCAGGCCGCCGGCCGCGGTGCTGGCGCGCATCTCCTTGAGGAGCTCCGCGAACTGATCGGGCGGCAGCGTGAGAAGCGTTCGGACATGGGCGAGCGTGCGCAGCTCGTTCGACGCGCTGGTTGCCACGTGGAGGATCAGTCCCGTGAGTACGCCACGGGCTTCCTCGTTCCAGAATGCCTGTTCCCCTGCCCTGCCTTCCGGCAGCACGATCATGTCGGCCAGCGTTCGCGCATCATCGATCGCCTCCATACTGGTCGGGTCGATCAGTGCGAGTGGGTTGTAGGTCGCGGCGACATCGGCGCTATTGGTCAGCTCGAACGGGTCGAGCGCGTATACCCGCTGCCCCATGGCCTGCCGCCAGCGTGAGCTGACAGCGAAGTTCTCACCCTTCGGGTCGATGACGAGCGCCGATCCCGGGTGGCTGAGGAGGTTTGGGATCACGCAGCTGACACCCTTTCCCGACCGCGTCGGCGCAACCGTGAGCACGTGCCCCTCGCCGGCGTAGCGAAGCAGGTGGCCATCCTTTCGGCCGAGGAGCAGCCCAGTCTCTGTATGGAGCGTCTCACCGGACCCCCACTGGGCCGAGCCATGCGAATCGGAAGGCGGCACGCGCTCCCGCCGGTACCAGCGCCGCGAGACGGAGACGGAGATGGCAAGCGTGACCGCGGCTACGACGGCCCAGCCAACGCGGAAGATGGTCGCCGCAGCGGCATTACCCGCATTGGCCGCCTGCCATACGGCGATGTCGTACGGCGCGTAGAGCGGCCCGAGGCTCGCCACGCCCACGCACACGGCCGCGGCGAGCAGGGGGCCAGTCATTCGGCGAAAGAGCGGCAGGAACAGGACCGAGAGTGCGCACCCGACGAGCGTCACGGAAACGGCCCGAAGTATTCGGAGCGTCTCCGCCCCAAGCACGAGGAGCGGTACACCCAGGTTCGGATGAAAGGCGAAGCGCCAGGCGACGTACTGCGTCCCGACTCCGAATGCGACAGCCAGACCCAGTGCGAGCAGCAGCACCAGGGGTCGGTCATTGCGCGGATACGGAGGCTGGCGAGCTGGCCGCTCTTGCACCCCTCCCGGTAGAGCCGTCACGTGTCGCACCTCCCTGCTGCTGTCGCACCGCGGACTGTGTTCACGGGGTCCGGCCCGGCTCCTCCTGGTACGGGCCGTCGAACACGAGGTCGCCGTTCAGGAAGACGTTGAAGGGTTGCCCCGCCCGGATCGTGATCGTGGGCGCGACGTCCATCCCGCGACGGATGATTTCGAGCGCGACGTTCGACAACTCTTGGCCGAGCGCTCCGGCGGCTACCTGGCCGGCCGATGGCGAAGCGAGTACGGTCGATTGCTGCGGTTGGCTGAGCTGTACGCCGGCGCTGATCGCCGAGAGGAGCAGCGCATTGCCGAAGACGCGACGCCAGTGATTGTCCACCTTGTCCTTCGCGCCGGTCTGCCCTTGCGGGTCCTTCAGCGCCAGACCGGGAAGCCGCATGCTGCGTCCATCGGGTAGGATGAGACGCGTCCACGCCACGAGGAGTCGCCCCTGACCCGCGGCAACCTGGTTGTCGTACGTGCCGATGAGGCGAGAGCCCTTCGGAATCAGCAGCACGCGCTGACTGCGCGAGTCGTAGACGTTTCGGCTCACCTGCCCGACGATCTGGCCCGGTAAATCGGAATTGATCGCGGTGATGAGGGCCCCCGGGATCACGGTGCCAGCGCGCAGAGTGAAGGGCGAGCCCGCTGGCTCCAACTGAGCCAAGACTGTCGTACCGCCTGTATCTCCCGCCTGCTCCATGAACGTGCGGCGACGGCTCTCCGGGCTCGCGAGGGACGCTCCGCCGGCGCCTTGGGTCGGAAGCGCGGCGGGCGCGTTGGCGTTGGCCGGCTGGCGTGTGGAAGAGCGCAGGATCGAGTCGCCGAGAGCAACCAGCTGCTCCTCCGCCGAGCCGAGCGAGCCGTTCGCGGTCTGCGTGGCACCACCTGACGGCCCCTGAGGCGCGCCCACAATCGTGGCGCTCGCGAGAGCAGCCTGATATGCCTGCTCGCGACCGGACGGCATGGTCGGCGCCGCACCGTTGCTCGCATCGATGGAGGATACATCGTTCAGACCCACCGACTGGCCACGAGCTGATTCGTCGCCGTCGTGGAGCTCCGGGCTGGAAAGACGGCCGCCGACAGTGGATGCCGATTCAACCAGAGCGACGCTGTCCCGGCGAGCCGACGGAACGTTAGGCGGTGTGCGGACTGGCTCGTCGAGGAATGCCGGCCGGCTGGGGACCGGCGGCTCGTCCGCAACAGCCTGTCCCCCCGCCGCCTTCTTCCCTTCGTGGCTCGGGTTCATCACGACGATGGCGGTGAGCACCGTCATACCCATGATGACCGCAGCCACGGTGAGGGCATTCCGATTGAGCCGCTTGGCTAGCGGCGGCGTCGGGCGGAGAAGAACCTGGCCAGCACTGCTGCCCGCGTCTGGCGCCGGCTTCCGAGAGAAGAATCCGGTGCTCATCGGCCGCCTCCTCCCTTCCGCTCCATGAGGACCTTCTGCTCCTTCCCGCCAACACCAGTGACGAGAACTGCTCTGTCGAACAGTCGATCCGTCACGTAGGTATCGCCGCCGACGACGCTGTAGTTGACGAGTGTCCTGCTGCCGTCAGCGTCGAGGACGAAGAGCACGGGCGCCTCGGCGTGCTGCGCCTCGTCAGGCAGCTTGATGTAGACGCGCGTACCGTCGTCGAATACCTGCGCCGGAGCCCATGGGAACTTCCTGTCTTTCCTCAGCTCGTAGGCAAAGTTCAGCGAGAGGACGTCAGCACCGATCCGCACCGGCGCCGGCTCTGCGGGCTTCGCCCACTGCGCGACCGTTTCGTCAGGGTAGTAGAAGCGGACGTGCCGCGCGTAGGGCTGCTGTGGGTTCGTCGAGCGTCCCTTGCACGGAGGCGAGTCGAGCGTCAGGTCGTAGAGACGCCGGTCGGTCGCGAGCACCAGGTTGGTCGTGATGTCGCAGTCGCGCGGCTTCACGACGATCAGGGTCGTCCGGCCATCAGCTCCCGCGGGAGCCGGGACGATCTCCCACCGCTCCGTGTCGCCGGAGATCCGGCTCAGGACGACCTCACCCGGTTGCAGCTCCACGACGCAGGCGCGGAGCACCGTGCAGGTGAGCGTGGGCTGCGAATGCCCGTAGGGGAACGTCAGAACGTTCCCCTCGACGACAGTGCGGGCGACGCCGCTCGCCTGGTACTCGCGGGTCGCGGCTGTGATCGGATCGGAATTGCCGGGCAGCGCGCTGCTGACGTCCGGCAGCGCTCTAGTGCCCGAGAGAGACGGCACGGTGTCACGCGGCGGCGTGAGCGTTGGCTTCTGCTGCGCACCGACTCGACTGGCGGCAGCGCCGAAGGCGAGGAGCGCGAAGAGCGCGGCAGCATTCCGCCGCACGTTGGCTCCGCGTGCGCGATTCGTCGTGAGGTTCATCGAATGGCTCCTGAGGTGACATTGGAATCGGTGATGCCCGGAGTTGGAGTGCTGCCCGGACCCGCGGGCGCGGTCTCGCCGACTTGGGTCCAGTTCACGGACGTCACGTACAGTCCGAGCGGGTTGTCCTGGATGGTTTCCGCGGTCGTCGGCGGCGCGAGCCTGATGGTGACGTAGCCTTCCCAGGCCGTCGTGCGGACCGGCCCACCCGGCAGCGTCGATCGCTCCGTCTCCGTCCACTGAACGCGCCAGACGTCCGAGTTCGGGACGCGGAGAACTCCGGTGACATCCACCTGCCGCGTGAGGCGGGCGCCGAGCACCCGCGGGTCGTTCGCCGGGCTCGCGAAGTAGTCGTTCAGAAACGACGCGGCTTCCGGCGCAACGAACGCATAGCCGCGGCGCACCACCTCCGCCTGGGCCGCGGACGCCGCCGACGGGAGAACAGTGCGAATCGAGCGGAGAAACTGTGCGATCTGAGACGCGACGAGTCGCTGGTCAGGGGTCTGCATTCGCTCAGCGACACCGACCGCCGTGACCTGGCCTACCTTGTCGACCTCAATGACGTACGGCACCACGCGCGAGGAGGCCGCGAGCCGCACGTATGCGAGTGTCACGACAGTCAGGAGTCCGGTGAGTCCGAACGCCATGAGCTGCCAGTTCCGCTTTCCTCTGGCGAGATCCCCGAACGCGTGGGCGAACTCGGTTCGCGCTCTGATGATGTGGTTCGCGCTGCGGTCGGCGTCGGGCCCGGCGCTCCGCGAGACTGGCACTGCACCATTGCCACTCGCCGATTCGTGACCCGCGTGGGAGAGACCTGGGAGTCGCATCCTGGGCCTCACCCGACCGCACGGAGCGCGTTGGCGATGCCGAAGCTCGAGCCACCGGCGAGCCGGCTAGCCACAGCATTCGGAACCCGGATTGAAAGGACGGCGAAGATGACCGCGCCACCCACGACCTGGAGGAGCGGACTCGCAGGGCCGAAGAAGGAGCTGGACTGGATGAGTGGGATCCATCCGCGGGCGATCTGGCTGCCGAGTCCCACGATCAGGTAGAGCAGGAACACCTTGATCCCCACCCCGAAGGTGTAGGCGATCAGGTTCTCGGCGAACGCCGCGGTGCCGCGAAAGGCGGCGAAGCCGAGGAAGAGGACACCGCCGCCCAGCACCACGTAGCTTTCGACCAGGACCAGCACGAGTTGCGCGGCAATCGCGGTGTAGGCCAGCGCCACCACCATTGCGGCGATCGCCCCGTACACTGCCATGGCCGGATCACGCAGCATGACGCCGACGTCGAGAGCCTGCAGAATCGAGAACGACGTCTCGCGGCCAATGTCGATGATGCCGGAAGGACTCACCGTTCCAGTGCTGCCGATCGCACGCTCGCCAGCGGCGGCGAACCCGTTCACGATTGGCGGAATCCAGTACGTGAAGCCCGTGATGAGGGTTAGCAGGAACGCGACGAGCGTGAACTTGAGCAGAAACTTGGCGGCGATGTCGTCGAGTGAATCCCGCCGGAGTGCCCAGATCATCCCTGACACAGCGAACTCGATCGACGCGAGCAGCATGAAGAGCTGCTGGGAGATCGGAATCAACCGCGGGCGCCAGAGGCGGGAGGCGTCCCGGTACTGGTTCGCGATCCCGTCGAGCACCGGCTGCTGTGCCGACGACTGCGCGAGCACTGGAGTCGCCAGTATGAGCGCGAGCACGGCGCACACGGTGAGCGCTACGGCCGACCGGACGTGGAGTGGTCTTCCTCTAGCTATCGGACGCGAGGTCATCACGTCCTCACGGAGTCACGCGAAGTGAGATCGGCGCGTACCTCGGCCCGGTTGCGCTCATCGCTGCGAGCCGAGCGCCGTATGTAGCGCGCTCCTGGGCCTGTGCGTTCACCTGATCGGCGTAGTAGACCGCCTGCACGTTCGTCAGTGCGGACACCGCCTGCCGGAGCATCGTGAGCTCCTCAGCGCTGTACATGCCGATGGTACCATTCAGCTCCAGCGCCTCCTCGTGCCCTTGGATGGAGCCGAGCTGGCGCTTCATGGCGTCGAGTCGCGCGATGCTCGTTGGGAAGTCGCGTCCGGCCCTGTTGGCGGCATTCAGGGCCCCGCGCATCGTCGCGAGCGTGCGGACGGCCTGGGTGCGCTCCTCGGCCGGGAAGTTCCGGAATGCCTGCGAACCGGGAAACGTCCGCTGGAACTCGGCGTCGATCGCGCGGAGGCTGAAGGCCAACGCCTGCCCCTGCTGCATCAGTGCGTCCATCTGCGTCAGGGCAGCATCGATCTGACGCCAGTTCGGGTTGCGGAGCTTCCGCATGGCGGTGATCTGCTGCTGGAGCTGCTGCCGCTGCATGTTCATCTGCTCGAGCCGCCGCGCGTAGTGCAACACGTTGCGCGCGAAGTTGGACGGGTCGAAGACGATCCCGCTGCCGAACTGCGCCTGCGCGGTCGCCGGCGTGATGGTGAAGCCGAGGATCGCCACGCCTGCGGCAATGAGGAGGCGCGTCCTAGTCAGCGATCGGAAAGGCCAGTTGCGTGTCATCGTGGGATGCTCCTGTTGAAGCGCTGCGGGCGCGGAATCGGTGCGACCATTCGTCCAGCCCGCGTTCAGCGAGCCAGATGGCCGGCCATTCGTCGCCGAAGGTGTCGGCCAGTGCGCTGATGCGACGTCTGGTCTCCTCCATCGAGGCGCCCGGCGCAGCCGTCAGGAACGCGAGCGCGGAGGGGCCGAGTCCCAACTCGAAGAGGCGGCTTCCGCGTGGAGACTTGAGGTAGTAGTGCCGCTTGGGCGTTGCCTGACCGATGATCGCGATCTCGCGTTCGTTCAGGCCGAGGTCTCGGTAGAGCTGCGACTGACCGGACGTCGACGCGTCCGGGTTCGGCAGGTAGATCTTCGTCACGCACGAGTCGACGACAGTGTGCCGATTGGGAAGCTGGGCCAACTGCGCGGGACTCTGGGTCGCGAGCACGACTGCCGCGTTCTGCTTCCTGAGCTGCAGCAGCCACTGGGTCACCGTGGCGCCGCACAGCGAGTGCATGAGCGCCATCCACGCCTCGTCGATCTCGATGAGCGTCGGGCTGCCGTCGAGGCGCTGCTCGATCCTCCGAAAGAGGTAGAGGAGCACGGGCAACGCGACCCGGTCGTCGAGGGCGAGGAGATGCTTCATCTCGAACACCTGGAAGCGGCCGTCCGCCAGGTCATCAGTGCCGGCGTCGAGGAGCTGGCCGTAGTTCCCCGCAACCGTGTACGGCCGGATTGCATCTGAGAGCGTCTCGTGCTGGAGCTGCACGGCGAGCTCGGTGAGGGTGCGGTGAGCCGGGTCATTCAGTGCGACCAGCTCCAGCGCCCGGTCGATGCGGTTTCGGAGTGGGGGCGTCACGGTCAGGCTCTGAAGCGCGAAGAGCGTCTCGAGCCAGTCCGCGGCCCACGCGCGCTCGGAAGGCTCGTCGATCCGAGCGAGTGGCTGGAAACGCAGCACATCCGCCCGCCCGGCGGCGAGGTCGTAGTGCGTTGCTCCGGCGGCCCTGGCGAGCGCCCACATGGAGTAGCCGACGTCGAAGGCGAAGACCTGTGCGCGCGGATACCGGCGGAACTGAGCGGCGAGCATTGCCAGCAGGACTGACTTCCCCGAGCCCGTCTTCCCGAGCACCAGCGTGTGGCCCACGTCCGAGTCGTGGAGGTTGACACGAAAGGGCGTCGCGCCCGCCGTCGCCGCCCACATCAGCGGCGGGCTGTCGGGAGGAAAGAAGGGCGACGGGTTGTGAGCCAGGCCCGGCCAGACGCTCGTCACCGGGAGCAAGTCGGCGACGTTCCGCGTCGAGAGCAGTGGCCGGCGCAGGTTCGGGTAACCGTGGCCCGGCAGGCTGCCGAGGTAGGCCTCGAGCGCGTTCACCTTCTCCACGCGCCCAGGAAAGCCGGCGTCGTTGAGGGCCTTCAGAATCTCCCCGGCCACGTAGTCGGCACGATCGGCGTCGGGGTCGGTGACGATCGCGACCTGGGTGTGGAAGCAGAACCGCACGAATCCGCTCGCGTTCTCGGCCGCCGCCTCGGCCGCGTCTCTGGCCATGCTGCGCGCGTCCTGATCGAGCCAGAGGTCGTCGTCCTGCTTCGGCGCAGCATCTTTCTTCCCGCCGCCGACCATGTCCTGCACCCAGGCGCCGGCTCCCTTGCGCTTCTTGAACCACTGGCGCTGATGCCGACGGATGTGCTTTGCCGCCTCCTGAGTCCCGAGCGGGATCAGCCGGTTCGACCAGCGGAACGCGAGCGGGAGAGCGTTCAGGAAATCCAGCTCCCCCGGGCGTGATGCGTGTGGATAGCCTTGGATCGCCACTGCGCGGACGTGCATCGATCCGACGCGCGGCTCGAAGCCACCAACGAGCTCCTGATCCGCTAGAACGACGTTCAGGTAGGAACCGTCGGGGGGCGTGCGGACTCGGTGCCGAAGCCCCGTAACGCACTCGTGGAGGTGCGTCAGGAGCCGATCGGAGTTCAGCCGCTCGAGCTTCAACCGCCCAGAGAGCCGGTTCTCGATCGTGTGCAGCGCGACGGAGAAGGTATCGAGCACCTGCGTCCAATCGACACCGGAGCTTGCGGCGCCCTGGACGAAGAACCCGGTCAGACGGGAGAACGAATCCGGCGGCGGCAGGTGCGTGACGACCAGGAAGTACTCGGTCTCGAACTGCCGACTCGCCTGAGCGTCGTAGGCTGACCGCCGCTCATCGTCGATCAGTTGCGTGACCGCATCGGGGAACGCGCTGGGCGCGTATGCCACCGCCGGTCGCCGGATGGCGTCGACGTGAAACATCCAGTCGTCACCGAATGGCAGCAGAGCGTCGTTGAGATGACGCGAGAGGGCGTTCAACTCCTGCGGCGTCGCGGCGCTCAGGTCTGGACCGCGGTACAGCCAGCCGGCGAGCAGTGACCCGTCCTTCTGGAGGACGACACCGTCGTCCACCATGAAGCCCCAGTTGAGAAGATCGGCCAGGCCGCGGGCCTCGGTGCGATGCTCTCTGAGGTGTGCGAGTCCACGGACGGTCGCGATGCCGGCGGCTCCGCCGACGGTGAAGGAGATGAGGTCCATATCACCTCCCGCGCGGAATCGAGGGAGGAATGGGTGCCGCGCTGCCGTGGATGCTGCCGTGAGGTGCGTAGAAATCGCGGCCTGACAGGCTCCTCACGTACAGCGCCGTCATGTGCGCGTCCTGCTTCGCGACCCAGACCATCACCGAGTGGACGACAGTCAGGTAGAATGCCGCGAGCAGGACGGTCGCGACGTGGAGGCCGATGCCGAAGACGAGGGCGAACGCGGTCGTGGCTTCCAGCACCACGACCGCTGGCTCCGCCCCGGCGAAGAGCACTGGGCGGTACAGCGACGCGTGAATCACGTGCGCCTCGATCGTATCCTGGCGGTCTTGACTCATCGCGTGCTAGACAGTCGCGCCCACGAAGGCGAGGGCAGTCACGATGTTGGCCGCGCCGATCATGATCGCGATGCCGACGATCGCCTGGCCAAACCGCTTGGCGCCTTCCTCGTGGCGCGTGAACGCCCAGAGCGCACCGCCGACCACGAACGCAAGGGCGCCGATGATGCGCGCCGTGGGGCCGCTGAGATTGTTGAGAAGGCTCTGGAGCGGGCCGGTCCACGGCATCGCGGCGCCCCCACCAACGGGCGCGGCGAGGGCAGCGCTAGGCAGGAGCGCAACCGCGGCGACGAGTGCCGCACCGATCAGGAGGTGCCGCGGCAGTCCGCGGCGAATGCTGTACGTCATACCGATTCTCCCGTTGTGATGAACTCACGATCTCCGAGGCGACGTATCGCGTACTGGCCGTCTTCACGCAGGCCCGCCACGCGGGCGAGGTCGGTGACACGCCGCCCGCCGTTTCCGCCCTCGATCACCGCGACCAGGTGGATCGCCTCGGCGACCAGCTGACGTTGCGCCGGCACGTTCGCACGCTGTGCGAGACGGTCGAGCCGTGCGAGTGCACCCTCGGGAGACGACGCGTGCACCGTCGCCACGCCGCCCGGGTGCCCGGTCGCCCACGCGTCGAGAAGATCGAGCGCCTCGCTGCCTCTGACCTCGCCGACCACGATCCGGTTCGGGCTCGTGCGGAGTGCGCTCTTCACGAGTTGCGCGAGCGTGACGCTCCGGGAGGTGCGAAGCGCCAGGTGATCCGGCGCGGCGCACTGAAGCTCGATCGTGTCCTCCAGGATCACGACGCGTTCAGTCGGAAAGAGATCGGTGATCTCTTTCAGGAGCGCGTTGGCGAGCGTCGTCTTTCCGCTGTTGGTGCCGCCGGCGACGAGCACATTGCGATGCTCCAGGACCGCGCGGCGGAACTCTGCGCGCTGCGCCGCCGAGATGATTCCGGCTGCCGCGTAGTCGTCAAGCGAGTAGATGATCGAGGGCGGCTTGCGGATGTTGAACGCGGGGGCTGGCGTCACGGGTGGGATAAAGCCCTGAAGCCGGCTCCCCCCGAACCCGATCGCTGGCAGCTCCGCTTCGATCCGGGGTGAGTCCGCACCGAGCGTGAGTCCGAGACTCGAGGCGACAGTGTTCAGGAACATCTCCACGCGGTGCGCGTCGAGATGAGCGCCGCTCTCCACCCGGCCGCGAGAACGCGTGTCGAATCGCACCGACCCGTCCTGCGGGTTGAGGTAGATCTCGGTCACATCGTCATCGGCCAGAGCGCGGAGGATGACGGCCCCCAGATACCTGGCCATCATCTCTCCGCACCTTTCGCTCTGCTCCGCTCGCGCTGAGACAGCCGACACGATCCCTCCGTCGAGATGTTCCGAGCCACGCGCCGGCCGAGCCGCAGCGGCGTACGAGTCGTGGCGAGTCCTGTATACGTCGGTACTTCGGGATTGCCTCGCGCGTTCTGACGGCTGGTCTACGCCGCGTCGTCGGCGACTTCGGACCTGACCAGCAGTGCTGCGACAGGGCTCGGATTCAGGTAGGAGCCCAGCTCCCGACGGAGGAGCGCACGGGCTCTCAGAAGCCGCGTGCGAATCGTGATGGGACTGACGCGCTGCGCTGCCGCGATCTCCGCGGGCGTATGTCCTCGCAGTACGGCCGCGACGATGACGCGAAGGTCTCGGGGTAGCACCCTGGCGCTCGCTCGACGCACGGCGAACAGCAGCTCGTGATAGTCGGCATCGGCATCAGAGGTGTCGCCGCCTTCGATGCGGTTCCCCTGGTCCGCCGACACGTACCGGCGCCGGTCTCGCGCCTGGCGCCAGCGCGCGGTCCGGAGGAGATTCTGCGCTACCCGCGCCACGTAGCTGTCAGCGCGCTCTGGCTGGATGCGGTGGAGTGCTCCCACCACGCGAATCAGCGTCACCTGCGCAAGGTCCTCAGCCGCATCCAGCGGCACTCGGCGGGCGAAGTAGCCGACGAGGGACGGCCTGATCGCCGCGAGCAGATCATCAACGGCCCGCGAGTCACCGCCCTGTGCGGCGCGTACGAATCGAGTCAGGTCTCGAGTGCTCGATCTGATCACGGAGGGATTGCACGAGCGGATCATGGTCAGGACTCCTCTTGTCGCGGACGAGGGTCCGCGAAGTCACGTCGAGTGATGTGAGTTCTCCCAAGAGGAGAGAACCGGCCTGTGACATGGTGGTGTCGGTACGCTCAGATGCCTGACCAACGAAGAACAGGCCCGATGCTGAGTGCATCGGGCCTGTTCGATCTGGCGGATCTCGGAGCCGCGCTTCTATGCCGCGCGAGAGGTAGTTCCGTGTGGGCACCAGCGAAGCACGACGGTACCGACGACCGTGTGCTCATCGCGCGCAATCTTCAACGGTGGGAACTCAGGATTGAGCGACGAGAGCTGCAGCTGCGACCGCGTGACGCGAGCGACGCGCTTCACGACGTAGCCACCCTCAGCCAATCTCGCCAGAACTACCGTGCCCCGCGCGATCTGAGGTCCGAGCTGGACGAGAATCGTGTCGCCGGTGTGTAGAACGGGCGCCATACTGTCGCCGGCAACCCGTAGCGCTACGTAGCGGCCATGCGGAAGCTCGTCAGGCAGACGCACCCACTCATCGCACGGCTCATCCCAGAGGTCGCGACCAATGCCGGCGGCAGCTGCGAGGTCGAGGTGGGGCGCCGCACCGGCGGCGTTTGCATCGGTGAGCACCTGAGGGATGGTCCCAGCCGTCGCCGCCGGTTCCAGAGGCGGCGCTCCTTCCAGAGGCAGAATGCGGAGCCGCATCGCTTCCACCTTCGCCCGCATTCGCGCGGCCGAAGCTCGGATGCGGTCTGCGCTCCAACCCTCACGCGAACGCTCACGTGAGTTCAGCTCGCGGTCGATCCATGCGATGAGGCGCGCGTCCGTGTAGAAGTGCGAATCGGGACGGAGCATCTCGGCACGTGCAGCGAGATCCACGAGCAGATCTTCCCCACGGACATGAGCGAGCCGCTCTTCCCGTGTATGGGACGGCAGAGCGGCATCGCGCGGCACCAGGTTCTCCGACGCCGCCACCAATGTGAGGCCGCCCGGTCCTTCGCGGACCTCGCGTGCCGTGCGTGGCTCGGTGCCCGACCGTCCGCCCTGATCCTTCATGGTTCTCCTCCTCGCTTGGGGAGACTCGGTCCTTCTGCCGGAGCAGTCATGCGCCCCGGGCAATTCCTGGATCGTCCGCCACCGCGGACGGCAGATTCGCACCGATCCGAGCGCGACACCGCCGCAGGAATCGTTGTAGCTCTCGCGCATCATCCGGCTCGAGAGTATTCGCGTATTTCATCGCAGCGTCGATCAGCCGCGCGCGGAGCCGCTCGAGTCGCTTCCGTGCGACCACGTGTGACACGCCGAGCCACTGTGCGATCTCCCGCTGTGATATGCCCTGCGCCACGCCGGCGAGGAGTTGCCGCTCCTCTTCGCTGAGCCCTTCGTTGAGCCGTCGTGCAAGGTGCTCGAGGACTCTCGGGAGCGGAGCTTCCTCCCATCCCGGACCATGGCTCGCCTCGGACGCAGCTTCGGAGCAACCGGCGACCACGTGTCGCTCATCGGCAAATTCATAGGCAGGCGCCGCTTCCCGAACCGCGTCGCGGATGAGACGCTCGTGTCGCCCGCGCCCGCGCCTGAGGTTGAGGAATTTGTGGCGGAACGCCGCGACGACGTACATGCGGGGGTTCTGCGGCAGCGGCGATCCCGGCGTCATGAACTGCATAGCGACGTCGTCGAGCAGCTCGTCGACGAATTCATCTCGTTCCACGCCGCGCAGGGACGCCCTTCGCGCGTAGTCGAGGAGTAGGCGGTGATAGCGCTCGATGAACGCTTCGTAGGCAGATGTGTCCCCACGACGCATCCCTGCCAGGATTTCGAGGTCATCACGCGCATCAGGTGACCCGCCTGACAGCCGAGTGGCGCCGCCGGGAGTCGCCCGCTGTCGTTCGTCTCTCCCGGACGGTCCTGGTGTACGCATCGCGTCGGTGGTCCCCGTCGATCGGCATGGGCTGTTAGATCATTGGTCTTCCCGGAGAGCCGATCTTTCACGCTCTCCCTAGAGATCGGACCCGGCCTGTGACAGCTCATCGAGCACCGCGGTGGCGAGCCATCCAGCCACGCAGCCGGCGTTCGACGCGCGTCAGCGATCGAGGCGGGAGTTCTCGTCGCAGCAGGGAGGTTCGGATCACGGCCGCCCGCTGCTCCGGGAAGCCGGCCGCCTCGGCACGCTCGACGAGTTCGATGACGTCGTGTACGGCGTTCGCGCGTCGCTGCAGCGGGTCCATGTCGAGCACCGCCCGCGCATCGGCACCGGGTTCCGGCGCTCCGCGACTGTCCAGGCGCGCGCGCTCGCGGGCGGCCTTCTCCATCTCCTCGCGGCTCGGCCGCCTTGCAGAGGCAGTGAAGCCGAGATTGGCGAGGGCACGGCCGATCGCCGATGTCTCGGTGTTCTCGAGGCAGGCTACCTCGTTGACTTCACCGTCTCCCTCTCGCTCGGAGGCCCAACCTGTGGCGGCAGCCTTGGCGTCTTCGGGCGCTG